>CAMMCS010000054.1 GCA_946494635.1 uncultured Oscillibacter sp.
AGGAGTTGAGTAGATTTCTTGTCTTCCTAAGACCGCTTGGCCTCCGACTTCAGCCGCGCGGGCCCTCTTCAGCTTTTTGGGACAGATCTGGCATCAGCCCTGCCGGGCCGCCTCCTCCGCCTGGAATTTCGCAAGGTCCCGGTCGATCTGCTTCTGGTAGCGGTCCTGCTCAGAAAAGACACAGCCGCAGTACTTCTGCATATAGAACCCCAGCTCCCGGGCCCGCTGGTTCCCTGCCCGGAAATTGGGCCGGAAGTCCCGGTAGAGGAACTCCACCCCATACTGCCGGGCGTACTTCTCCGCCGCGGCGGCAATGGCCTCGTGGTTTTGATAGGTGCTGGCCAGCAGGGTAGAGGTGAAGGCAGCAAAGCCGTGCTCCGCCGCGTACTGTGCCGTGCCCTCCAGCCGGTGCTCATAGCAGTAGGTACACCGGTGGCCGATGTCCTCCGCCACATGCCGGACAAAGTCCCGCAGGCCGTAGTCCTCCCGCACCCGGACCTCCATGCCGATGGTGGGGGCGTAGGAGAGCAGGCAGTCCCGCCGGGCCTGATACTCCTTCCAGGGGTGGATGTTGGGGTTGTACCAAAATGCCACCGGCTCAATCCCCTCGCCCCGCAGAGGGTCGATGCAGCTGAGGGAGCAGGGGGCGCAGCAGGTGTGCAGTAACACGCGTTTCATAGCAGATGTTGCCTCGTTTCAGTTCTAGAATGACATCAGTATAGCATAGAGGACAGAAAAGGCCAAGGCTTTTTTGCCCGCGGTTTCTTAACGAAAAATTAACAGTCTTTCAGAATATTGCCGATTGAACATCCTATGGAAAAAGTGTATGATGTCAACTAATGTGGTATCATGCGGTTTGCTGTCGAAAACTCTGACGCAACCGTTTTCCCAGAAGGAGGAAACAGAGTTGAAAGTTGGACTTGACGTGGGCTCCACCACCATCAAATGCGTGGTGCTGGACGACGCGGACAATCTGGTATACAGTACATACGAGCGGCATTACAGCCATATCCTGGAGAAGTCGGAGGAGCTGCTGCGCCGGGTGGCGGGGCAGTATGGACAAACGGCGGATCTGGCCATCTCCGGCTCCGCCGGCATGGGTATGGCGGAGAGCGTGGGCGTTCCCTTTGTACAGGAGGTGTTCGCCACCCGGGTGGCGGCGGGCCGCCTGGCCCCGGGGACGGACTGCATCATCGAGCTGGGGGGTGAGGACGCCAAGATCCTCTTCCTCACCGGCGGCATGGAGGTGCGGATGAACGGCTCCTGCGCCGGCGGCACCGGCGCCTTCATCGACCAGATGGCGACGCTGCTGAAGATGAGCGCCGATGAGATGGACGCCGCCGCCCAGCACGCGGAGAAGACGTACACCATCGCCTCCCGCTGCGGCGTGTTTGCCAAGAGCGACATCCAGCCCCTCATCAACCAGGGGGCCAAGGCAGAGGATATCTCCGCCAGTATTTATCAGGCGGTGGTGAACCAGACCATCGCCGGCCTGGCCCAGGGCCGGCCCATCCGCGGCAGCGTGCTGTACCTGGGCGGCCCCCTGACCTTCTCCCGCTGCCTGCGGGAGAGTTTCGACCACACCCTGGGGGTCAAGGGGACCTGCCCGGAGAACAGCCTGCTGTTTGTGGCGCTGGGGGCTGCGTTTTACTCTGACCAGGCCTTCGATCTTCTGCAGGTGGCGGACAGCCTGCAAAGGCACGGCGCGGCGGAGACCTACCGGTCCCAGCCGCCCCTGTTCGCCGGCAAAGAGGAGTATGAGGCTTTCCGGGCCCGCCACGCCAAGGCCGCGGTGCCCAGGGTGCCCTTCGGCGCGGACTACGCCGCCCCAGTGCATATCGGCATCGACTCCGGCTCCACCACCGTGAAGGTGGTGGTCATCGATCAGGAGGCCCGCATCCTCTTTACCGACTACCGGCCCAATCTGGGCAATCCGGTGCCCCTGATCCGGCAGGTGCTCCAGCAGCTCTACGACGAGCATCCGGCCCTCCATGTGGCGTCTGTCACCACCACCGGCTACGGCGAGGATCTGGCGAAAAACGCCTTCCACGCCGACTACGGCGTGGTGGAGACGGTGGCCCACTTTACCGCTGCCCGCCATTTCCTGCCCAATGTGGACTTCATCATTGACATCGGCGGCCAGGACATGAAGTGCTTCAAGATCGAGGACGGCGCCATCAGCAACATCTTCCTGAACGAGGCCTGTTCCTCCGGCTGCGGCAGCTTCCTGCAGACCTTCGCCCAGGCCCTGGGCTATGACGTGAAGGAGTTCGCCAGGCTGGGCCTCTTCGCCGAGCGGCCCGTGGATCTGGGCAGCCGCTGCACTGTGTTTATGAACTCCTCCGTGAAGCAGGCCCAGAAGGACGGCGCCACCATTGAGAACATCTCCGCCGGCCTCTCCATCTCCGTGGTGAAAAACGCCATCTACAAGGTCATCCGGGCATCCTCTCCCGAGGAGCTGGGCCGGAACATCGTGGTGCAGGGCGGTACCTTCTACAACGAGGCGGTGCTGCGGGCCTTTGAGAAGGAGATGGGCGTGGAGGTCATCCGGCCCAATATCGCGGGCCTCATGGGCGCCTACGGCGCCGCCCTGTTCGGCCGGGGCAAGGCCCGGGCGGACCAGACCAGCACGCTTTTGAACCGTCAGGAACTGGCGGACTTCCGCCAGGAGACGGAGAGCCGGGTCTGCGGCCTGTGCGGCAACAACTGCCAGCTGACCATCAACACCTTTGCCGACGGGGCCACCTTCATCAGCGGCAACCGGTGCGACCGGCCGGTCACCGGCAAGGCGGACACCGGCGAGCGGAACCTCTACGCTTACAAGCGCAAGCTGATTCTGGGGTACAAGCCCGTCCCCGGCAAGCGGGGCAAGATCGGCCTGCCCCTGTGCCTGAATATGTGGGAGCTGCTGCCCTTCTGGCACACCTTCTTCACCAAGCTGGGCTTCGCGGTGTACCACAGCCCCCTCTCCAGCCGGGACCTGTATCTGAAGGGCCAGGGCACCATCCCCAGCGACACCGCCTGCTTCCCGGCAAAGCTGGCCCACGGCCACATCCAGTTCCTCTCCAAGCTTGGCCTGGACGCCATCTTCTACCCCTGCATGACCTACAATCTTGACGAGGGGCTGGGGGACAACCACTACAACTGCCCCGTGGTGGCCTACTATCCGGAGGTCATCGCCGGCAACTGCCCGGAGGTCCAGCAGACCAAGTTCATCTATGACTATGTGGGCCTCCACCGGCCCAAGGACTTCACCAAGAAGATCTTCACCATCCTGCGGAATTACTTCCCGGACATCACCAAGGGCGAGGTGAAGGAGGCCACCGACGCCGCCTACGCCGAGTACGCCCACCATATGTCCCTCGTCCGCAAGGAGGGGGAGCGGATCATCGAGCAGGCCCGGGCGGAGGGCCGCCGGATCATCGTGCTGGCGGGCCGGCCCTACCATGTGGACCCGGAGATCAACCACGGCATCGACACGCTGATCACCCGCTCCGGCGCTGCCGTCATCACCGAGGACTCTATCTCCAACCGGGTGGAGAAGTTCCCCACCACGGTCTTAAACCAGTGGACCTATCACGCCCGCCTCTACGCGGCGGCCCGGTACTGCTGCACCCAGAAGGATATGGACCTGGTGCAGCTGGTGAGCTTCGGCTGCGGTGTGGACGCCATCACCTCCGACGAGACCAGAGAGATTTTGCAGGCGGGCGGCAAGCTGTACACGCAGCTGAAGATCGACGAGATCACCAACCTGGGCGCCGTCCGCATCCGGCTGCGGAGCCTGTTCGCGGCTCTGGACGAGCAGGACGAGGCCCGGGAAAACGCTGGAAAGGAGGCGTGAGACATGGAGCTGGAATTCCAGAATTACCCCAAGTTCACCCCTGAGATGAAAAAGACCCATAAAATTTTGATCCCCAACATGGCCCCGGTGCAGTTCCGCATCCTGGCCGCCGTCATGCGGCAGGCCGGCTACACCTGCGAGCTGCTGGAAAACTGCGGCAGCCAGGTCAGCGAGCTGGGCCTCAAATACGTCCACAACGACACCTGCTATCCCGCCCTGCTGGTCATCGGCCAGTTCCTGGACGCCCTGGGCTCCGGGAAGTACGACCTGGACCACACCGCCCTGATCATCACCCAGACCGGCGGCGGCTGCCGGGCCTCCAACTACATCCACCTGCTGCGCAAGGCCCTGGTGAAGGCGGGCTACGGCCAGGTGCCGGTGGTGAGCCTGAACTTCTCCGGCCTGGAGAAGGACTCCGGCTTCCCCATGACCCTGCCCCTGATGCGCAAGCTCCTGGCCTGCATCTACTACGGCGACCTGCTGGTGGCCCTGAAGGCCCAGACAGAGCCCTATGAGACCCACAAGGGCGACGCGGCAGCCCTGCAGGAGAAGTGGCTGGACACCATCTGCGGCTGGGTGATGGAGGACAAGGGCTGGTCCGGCCGGGAGATCAAGGCCGCCATGCCCAAGATCGCCAAGGATTTCGCCGCCATCCCCGTCCACCGGGTGCCCAAGGTCAAGGTGGGCGTAGTGGGGGAGATTTATGTGAAGTACTCCCCCCTGGGCAACAACGATCTGGAGAAGTTCCTGGCCTCCCAGGACTGCGAGGTGAACCTGCCGGGCCTGATGGGCTTCGTGCAGTACTGCGCCTACAACCCCTCCGAGACCGCCCGGCTGTACGGCGGCACCTTCCTGGAAAAGCATGTGTCCGGCGTGATCCTGGATTACATCGAGGGCATGGAGAAGGTGATGATCAAGGTCCTGAAGGACAATGGCTTCCACGCGCCCCTGCCCTTCCGGGAGCTGGTGAAGCTGGCGGACGGCGTCATCTCCACCGGCAACAAGATGGGAGAGGGCTGGCTCCTCACCGCCGAGATGATCGAGCTGGTGCGGGCCGGGTACGAGAACATCGTCTGCGCCCAGCCCTTCGGCTGCCTGCCCAACCACATCTGCGGCAAGGGCATGATCAACAAGATCCGGGAGCTCTACCCCCAGGCCAACATCACTCCCATCGACTATGACCCCAGCGCCACCCGGGTGAATCAGGAGAACCGCATCAAGCTGATGCTGGCGGTGGCCCGGGAGCGGCTGGCGGAGAAGGCTGCCGGCCAGGGCGAGGCGGCCCCCGCTCCGGCGGAGGCCCCGCAGAGCGCGGCAGAGCCCCAGACCGCCTCCGTGTAAATAAATTTATGACTGGAAATGCCGGCGCGGCAGACCCATTCGGGCCTGCCGCGCTGCTGTTTTCTGGCCGTGCTGCCAGCATTTGTGCCTTGAGGGCGGCTGCCCTTTTCCGGTAGAATAGAGCGTGACGACACACGCCCTGCGGTGACGATCATCTGAAAAAGGAGCGTTTTCCCTTGCAAAATTTCATCAGACGTACCGCCGCCGCGCTGGCCGTCCTGTGTATGGCGGTATTGCTGCTGGGAACCCCCACCGGGGCCGAGCGGCGTACATACCCGGCCGGCGGTGAAGTGGTTGGCTACTACGCTGGGTGGGCGGCCTACCAGGGCTGGACGCCGGATCAGATCCCGGCGGAGCACCTGACCCAGATCAACTACGCCTTCGCCCAGATTGATCCGGACACCCTGACCATCGCCCTGGAGAACGAGGCCCACGACAAAAAGAACCTGGCCGCCCTCCGGAAGCTGCGGCAGCAGAACGATCATCTGAAGCTGCTGATCTCCGTGGGCGGGTGGTCGGATTCCAAATATTTCTCCGACGCCGCCTCCACGGCGGCCCGGCGGGAGCGATTCGCCGCCAGCTGCGTGGACTTTGTGACGGAGCAGGGCCTGGACGGGGTGGACCTGGACTGGGAGTACCCGGTGTCCGGCGGTGCGGCGGGGACCATCCACCGCCCGGCGGACAGGCAGAACTTCACCCTGCTGCTGCGGGAGCTGAGGGCCCAGCTGGACCGCCAGGGCCGTCGGGACGGAAAGGACTACTCCCTCACCATTGCCGGCGCCGCCGGCGGCTGGTACCTGAATCAGATCGAGGCCGTGCAGGTGGCGGGCATCGTGGATCACATCTTCCTGATGGGCTATGACCTTCACGGCCCCTGGGACGCCTACACCGACTTCAACGCGCCCCTGTACACGCCCTCCGGTGCCTCGCCCCAGAGCCGGGGCAGCATCGCGGACAGCGTGCGGGCCTATCTGGACAAGGGCATCCCGGCGGAGAAGATCGTCCTGGGCATGCCCCTGTACGGCTACGCCTACCAGGGGGTCAGCAGTCAGAACAACGGCCTGTACAGCACCTACACCTCCGCCAAGTCCGTCAGCTATAAAACGCTGAAAAAGAGCTATCTCAGCAATACCGCCTACCGCCAGCTCCGCCACGGCGAGGCCCAGGTGCCGTATCTCTACGGAAACAGGACGTTTGTGTCCTATGACGACGCGGCGTCCCTTGCCGCCAAGGCCGCCCTGGCCCGGGCCCAGGGCCTGGGGGGCATCGGCCTCTGGGAGCTGTCCCAGGACGACGGCGGGGAGCTGACGGCCGCCGCCAGCAGCGCCTTCCGCAGCACCTGGGACAACCCCTTCCGGGACGTGGCCCCCGGCGCCTGGTACGAGGAGGCGGTCCAATATGTGTACGAGGCGGGGCTGATGCAGGGAACCTCTGCCAGTGCGTTCTCCCCCAGCCGAACCACCACCCGGGGGCAGATCGTCACCATCCTCCACCGGCTGGAGGGCAGCCCCCGGGCGGGGAGGGTGCCCTTCACCGACGTGGCGGCGGACAGCTACTGTGCGGAGGCCGTGGCCTGGGCGGAGCAAAACGCCATCGTCCAGGGCTTCGGGGACGGCACCTTCCGCCCCCATCGGCCCATCACCCGCCAGCAGCTGGCGGCCATCCTGCTCCGGTACATGGAGCACCGGGGTGCGGACACGTCCGGCCGGGCGGATCTGGGCCGGTATTCCGACCACGCCGCCGTGGCGGGCTACGCCCGGGAAGCCATGGCCTGGGCTGCGTCCGCCGGGCTGATCCAGGGCCGGTCTGACGGCACGCTGGATCCGTCTGGCTCCGCCACCCGGGCCCAGACGGCGGTGATCCTCCGCCGGCTGTGCGCCCTGACAGGGGAGGCCTGAGCGGCACGAAAAAAACGAGCTCCCGCCCGGAGGGGCGGGAGCTCGCCTGTGTGGGATTTTCAGTTCCGGCCGGAGCCGCCGCAGCGGGTGCAGGTGATGGAGCCGCTGCCGTTGCACTTGTAGCAGGTCTGCTTGGAGGCCCCATAGCTGGGACCGTCGGAATCGCCGGAGTAGTTGGGGGCGCCCACCGTGGTCTCCTTGTAGCCCCAGCCGCCGCAGTTGGTGCAGGTGATGGTGCCGTCGCCGTGGCACTTGGAGCAGCGGATGGTGACCTCGTTCCCGTCGTCGCCGGTGACGGGGGCAACGCCGCCGCCGGAGGAGGAGCCGCCGCCCGATGTGCCGCCGGAAGAGCCTCCGCCCAGTGGCTCCGGGAGCTGAGAGGCGCGCAGGCCCTGATCCTCCGCCTGCAGGCCGTCCACCCAGTACCAGGAGAGCATGGTCCGGCCCTCGTCATAGTGGTTTCCGAGACTCATCACGATCTGCCCGGACTGACCGGTCCAGTAGGTGTAGGAGCCCATCGCCTCCTCCCCCTGGTAGGAGAGGAAATAGGTGCCGAAGTAAGACGCCTGTGAATCCCTGTAATCTTGCTCCTTGAAGTCCGTCAGCTTGAACGCGCCGCCGGAGGTCAGCTCGTCGATGTATTCCTCCAGATAGTCGGTCCCGACCAGCTCGATGTTGACCGACTGCAGGGAATAGCCGTCCCTCTGATAATTCTCCGCCAGGTCGTCCTCCGAGAGGGCCCAGTAGGAGAGCGGGGACTGGAAAGCGGTGCCTGTTCCGCCGGAGGAGGGGCCCTCTTCACTTTCCGCCGGCCCGCCGCCATTGTCATTGCCATCGTCATCGCCGTCATCATCGCCGCCAGCTCCCGTCTCCTGGCCGCCGCCGAAGAGGTCGTCGATGAAGGCGAGCTCCGGGATGAGGGTAATGCCGGCGGAATCCCACGTCTGGAACGCCGTCTCATAGGCGACGAGGGCGCCCTTGTCCGTGATGTGCTCGTCGAAGATGGACTCGTTATCCTCAAAGATCCGGTGCCAGTACCCGCTGCTTTGCTCCTTCTGGATGGCGTCTCCCTGGAACCTGCTGTCCTCAAATGTGCCGATCAGCAGCGTTCCGTCGGCAAAGGTGTAGAGACCCTCTCCGTAAAGAGCGCCGTCCTCCCAGGTGCCCTTGACGCTGACGCCGCTTTTGTAGGCCAGAAGGCCGGGGCCCGTCTTGGAGCCCAGGCTCCACGTGCCGTCGTAATATTCCCGCTCGTCCTCCTCGCAGTAGTACTGACAGCCGACGCCGGTTTGCCGGTCGAAATCCCACTCGCCTTCGTAGCGGCTGCCGTCGCTCCACTCCTGGATCCCGTCGCCGCACTTGATGCCGGTGGACCATTCGCCCTCGTAGTAGACGATGCTCGAGGCGTCCTCGCCGGCCCGCCCGGGGACGGGGGCGGAGGAGGACGGCGTGTAGTCCATCCTGCCGTAGCCGTGGGGCTCGCCCTGCCGGATCTCCCCGGTGTAGACGGAGCCGTCGGAGTAGGTGATGGTCCCCTTGTGGGGGAAGAACCAGCGCAGGAACAGCACGAGCCCCACCGCCAGGACCAGCGCCAGGGCCAGGCCGCCGATGAGCAGCGCCCGCCGCTTCCTTCCGCCGGCGGGGGGAGAGGACGGGGACTTTTTCAGCAGCCACGGTCGCTTTGCCTTCGCCGGTTTCACCGCCGGCTGAGGCTTCGCCTCGACCGGAGGCTTCGCCTCGACCGGAGGCTTCGCCTCGACCGGAGGCTTCGCCTCGACCGGAGGCTGCGCCTCAACGACAGGCTGTACCGGCGCCTCCGCCGGCGGCGGGGGGCAGGGCTTCCCGCACTGGGGGCAGAACCTGGCGCTCTCCGGCAGGGGAGTGCCGCAGTACTGACAGAACATGGGACCGCCTCCTTGCCTGATTTTCGCACTTTTCTTTAATCTATCATTTTCCGACAGGAATGTCCAGAGATAATTTCCCGCTTTTGGAGATTTTACAAAGGGTTTCGCCCTTCCGGCAGTTGACGGCGGCGGGAGAAAAGCGGTATAATATCATAGTTTGCCAGAACCGGAGGACCGGAGAAGAGCGGAGGACAGGCGTATGTGGATGGCGGAGCAATGGCGGGACTATGAGCTGCTGGACTGCGGCGGCGGGGAGAAGCTGGAGCGCTGGGGGGAGCAGTACCTGGTGCGGCCGGACCCCCAGGCCATCTGGGAAAGCCCCCGGAAAAATCCCGCCTGGAGGCGGGCGGGCGGCCGGTATCTCCGCAGCCAGTCCGGCGGCGGCCACTGGGAGAAGAGGGCCCTGCCGGAGAGCTGGAAGATCCGCTACAGGGACCTGACCTTCCAGGTGAAGCCCATGAACTTCAAGCACACGGGCCTGTTCCCGGAGCAGGCGGTGAACTGGGACTTCGCCATGGAGAAGATCCGCTCCGCCGGGCGGCCCATCTCTGTGCTGAATCTGTTCGCCTACACCGGCGGGGCCACGGTGGCCTGCGCCAAGGCGGGGGCCAGTGTCTGCCATGTGGACGCGGCAAAGGGCATGGTGGCCTGGGGCAGGGAGAACGCCAGGCTCTCCGGCCTGGAGAACGCCCCCATCCGCTGGATCGTGGACGACTGCGGCAAGTTTGTGGAGCGGGAGATCCGCCGGGGCAGGCGGTACGACGCCATCATCATGGATCCCCCCAGCTACGGCCGGGGGCCCGGCGGCGAGGTGTGGAAGCTGGAGGACAACCTCTACGACTTCGTGAAGCTCTGCGCCGGCGTGCTGTCGGAGCGGCCCCTGTTCGTGCTGATCAACTCCTACACCACGGGCCTGGCCCCGTCGGTGCTGGGGTATCTGCTGCACCTGCTGGTGGGGTCGAAGTACGGCGGCAAATGCACCTGGGACGAGCTGGGCCTGCCGGTGACCGAGACGGGCCTGGCACTGCCCTGCGGAGCCACTGGCCGCTGGTGTGCCAGCGGCCAGAGTGAAAAGTGAAGAGTGAAGAGTGGAGAAGCGGAATCCGCCGCAGCGAAAATGATTCAAATTTGTCCGGCGGGACCGGACGCCACATCTTCACTCTCCACTCTCAACTCTCCACTCTGGACGAAAGAGGATTTCGTATGAAAGACACGATTATCAACGTAGAGGACCTCGCCTTCTCCTACCCCGCCGACGAGGGGGAGGAGCCGGCGCTGGTGCTGAAGGGCGTGGACCTGGCCATCGAGAGGGGCTCCTTCGTGGTGGTGCTGGGCCACAACGGCTCCGGCAAGTCCACCCTGGCCAAGACCTTCAACGGCATCCTGCTGCCCTGCGGCGGTAAGGTGTATGTGGCGGGGATGGACACCAGCGACGAGAACCTCCTGCTGGCCATCCGCCGGACGGTGGGCATGGTGTTCCAGAACCCGGACAACCAGATCGTGGCCAATGTGGTGGAGGAGGACGTGGCCTTCGCCCCGGAGAACCTGGGCGTCCCCAGCCCGGAGATCCGGGCGCGGGTGGACGGCGCCCTGGCGGCGGTAGGCATGAGCGAGTTTGCCCGCCATGCGCCCCATCTCCTCTCCGGCGGCCAGAAGCAGCGCATCGCCATCGCCGGCGTGCTGGCCATGGAGCCGGAATGCATCGTGCTGGACGAGGCCACCGCCATGCTGGACCCGGTGGG
>CAMMCS010000055.1 GCA_946494635.1 uncultured Oscillibacter sp.
TAGTGCCTTTCCGGGCGGAACTCAAGTATGCTGTTTGCATAGCGGGCAGCGGGGGGGCCGGCGAGCCGGAAGGAGACCGCCGGGGGCCCCGCGGCGGCCTGTTTTTCGCCGGATCGCGTCATGGGCAGCTTCAGTCGGAATCGAGACGCTCTTGGATTGCCTCCAGAAATTTTTCCGCAGCCTTGGAAAACACCTGATACTTTTTCCAGACCAGATCCATGCCTGCGGTTACCTGATTTGCCAAGGGCCGGAAGCACAGGCTGCTGTCTCCGGTGGTATTGATGAGCCCGTCAAGACAGAGCGCATAGCATACGCCCTCCTCCACAAACAGGGAGGCGTTGTAGAGCAGATTGTAGGTGCCGACAATGTTCAGCTTTTCCAGATCGCACCCAAACCAGGCCTGAAGGCTTTCCTGGATCTTGGACTGCCGGGAGTGAAGCAGAGGCTTGTCGATCAAATCCTCCGGGTATATCAGCTCAGCCCCGGCCAGAGGGCTGTCTCTGCGCATGAGGACTCCCCAGCGGTCCCGAGTTGGCAGACGCAGGGAATCGTACTTCTTACGGTCAAAAGGCTCGATCAGAATACCAAAGTCCAGAAGCCCTTTGTCCAGCCGCTCTCCCACATCGTCGGCATTTCCGCTGTAGAGGTGGTAGTGGATCGCCGGATGGCGCATCTGCAGGGAGCGGGCGGTCTGGGCCGCCAGACGCATTGCCTTTGACTCTCCGCCGCCGATGTAGATGTCTCCGGCAAGGATCTCGTCCACTGAGCGAAACTCCGCTTCCGTCTTTTCCACCAGATCCAGAATCTCGTTGGCCCGCTTTCGGAACAGGACGCCCTCTTCCGTCAGGGTGATTTTTCGATTTCCCCGGATGAACAGCTTCTTGCCCAGCTCCGCCTCAAGATCCATGAGCTGGCGGGACAGGGTGGGCTGGGTCAGGTGGAGGTAATCAGCCGCGGCAGAAATATTTTCCTCTCTTGCAACTGCGAGAAAATAACGCAGGACGCGTAGTTCCATAGTGACTCCTTTCAAAGAAAAACAATAGGGAAAACGTATGGAGCTGGAAAATCTATGATTTATTGTAATGGCACGCCATGTGATTTTCAAGGATATTTTCCCATCGGGGAAAAGGATCGTGAGATAGAAAAGACAGGGATTTGCTGCTGCAATCCGGTTATAGCTCCGGGAAAGACCCGTAGGGCGAACCACACGCAGGAGGAAGCGCCGGCCTGCACGGGCTGTACAGGCTGAACGCATCGTCCGCCTCCTTGTCGGGATAATCTGCTGTCAAAACGGAAAAATATTGACACAGTGTCAATACAGTGCTATAGTACAGATGCTGACACTGTGTCAGAAACAGAAGCGGCCTGTGGCCGCAAAATTTTCGCCGTTATTTTGACGTTGTGTCAAAATGCGGGCAAGCTGTTTAATATGTGGAAAGGAAAACACGCCTATGAAGAAAAACATTGGCGCTGCGCTGGCCCTGTACCCAACCCCGGCTGTTGTGGCGGGCGCGATGAATGGAGAGAAGCCCACCTGGACGCTTGCGGCTCATGTAGGCATCATCGGACACGACAGGATCCTGGTCAGCCTGGCCAGCGCCCATTTTATCAACGGGTGCATCAAGGCCGCGGGCAAGCTCTCTGTCAGCATCGTGGATGAGGCGATGCTGCCGGAGGCCGACTATGTGGGATCTGTCAGCGGGGCAAAGGCGGACAAGTCGGCGGCCTTCGCCTATGAGCTGGGGGAGGCCGGCACGCCGGTCATCAAGAAGGCTCCGCTGACGATGGAGTGTTCTGTGGTTGATGTCTACAACACCCAGGGCTTTGAGAGCTTTATCTGCACCGTTGAAAACACCTATGTGGAGGAGGAGTACCTGAACGCGGACGGGAAAATCGACTACCACACCCTCAAGCCCGTCTTGTTTGAGTTCCCCACCTATGAGTGTCTGAGAACCGGCGAGGTTATCGGAAAATGCCTGTCCTTCAAAAAAGATCCCCAGGCGCAATGAAAGGAGAGACCTGAAATGTTAGGGAATTTTTCTTATTGCAACCCGACCAAGCTGTACTTCGGCGACGATTCGCTGCGCTTCCTCCCTGGGGAGCTGTCCAAGTACGGACCGAATGTGGTTCTGATTTACGGCGGCGGCTCTATCAAGAAAAACGGCATCTATGATGCGGTGACGGCGATCCTGCGGGAGAGCGGCAAGCATGTGGCGGAGATTGCCGGTGTTATGCCGAATCCCACTCTCACCAAGCTGTACGAGGGCATTGAGATCGCCCGCAGCCATCACGCAGATCTGCTTCTGGCGGTGGGAGGCGGCTCTGTCTGCGATTACGCCAAGGCGGTATCTGTCTCGGTCAACTGCGGGGAGGACCCCTGGGAGAAGTACTATGTGCGCTTTGAAGAACCCACCTGCAAGACGCTGCCGGTGGGGTGCGTGCTGACCATGGTGGGAACCGGCTCGGAGATGAACGCCGGCGCCGTCATCACCAACCAGGAGACGAAGCAGAAGATCGGCCATGTCTTTGCGGATGAGGGGATCATGCCCCGCTTTGCCATTCTGAATCCCAGATACACCCTGACGCTGCCGCACGATCAGATGGTATCCGGTATCTATGATATCTTCAATCACATCTGTGAGCAGTATTTCTCCGGGGAGGACGACAATGTAAGCGACTATATCAGTGAAGGGCTGATGCGTTCGGTCCTCCACTCCAGCCGGATTGCCAACCGGGATCCCCAGGACTACGAGGCCCGCAGCAACCTGATGTGGACAGCCACATGGGCGCTGAATACGCTGCAGTCCCGGGGCAAGAGCACCGACTGGATGGTACACATGATCGGCCAGTCGGCAGGGGCCTACACCAACGCGGCCCACGGTATGACGCTGTCTGCCGTCTCTCTGCCCTATTAGCGGCATATTCTCCCCTGCGCCGTGCAGAAGTTCAGGCGGTTTGCGGTGAATGTATGGGATGTGGACCCCTCCGGCAAGACCGATGAACAGGTGGCCGAGGAAGGCCTGGCTGCCATGGAGCATTGGATGCACGAGCTGGGGCTGGTGATGAAGCTCTCTGACCTGGGCGCGACGGAGGATATGCTGGAGGGCATCGCCGACGGCACCATCATCCTGTCCGGCGGCTATCAGGTACTGAGCCGCGACGAGGTCATGGAGATCCTGAAAGAGAGCCGTTGATAGCGGAAAGGCACCGGCGGCCGGCCTCTTTGCCGGCAGCACAGCAGTTAAAGATAAAAATGTCTGATACAGCGGATTGTAAAGTATTTTTCCGTGCGGGGCAGCATGGGATCCGCCGAGGGTTTCCGCACCGTTTTTCCGTCCGTGTTGTGTGGCCCCAGAGCGATCAGAAGTGGTCAGGCTGCTTTGGGAAATTTGAAATAACATTGCGGAGGTACCAATGAAAATCGTGATCTTGTCGGGCAGTCCAAATCGGAAGGGATCCACGCATCTGCTGGTGGAAGCCTTTTCAAAAGGGGCGGCGGAGGCTGGGCACAGCGTCCGGATTGTGGACGCGGCTCACGCTGACATTCATCCCTGCGCCGGCTGCGTCCGCTGCGGATATGAGGGGCCATGCGTCCAAAAAGACGATATGGAGACGATCCGCCCCATGATTCTGGAAGCGGATATGCTGGTATTTGCGACGCCGCTCTACTACTACGGAATGTCAGCACAGCTGAAGATCCTGTTGGACCGGTTTTGCTCTTTCAATGGCAGCATACAAAGCAAGCATATGCGTTCCGCCCTGCTTGCGGTGGCCTGGAACAGTGATGCATGGACCTTTGAGGCGCTTGCGTCCCACTACCGGACCCTGGTGCGCTACCTCAACCTCCAGGATCAGGGGATGATTTTGGGAAAGGGCTGCGGCACCCCCTCCATGACGCAGCGCTCAAAATACATTTCGGCGGCGTATCATCTGGGTGAAAGCCTGTAAAGGGAATCTCCTATTCAATCATTGGATTACAGCAGGAGATCGGCTTTATGTAAGGCAGACCTGTTCGTATGGGCAGGCCTGCTTTGCATTGTGGCCGAGAGCGGGAGCTGCCAGGGCTCCGCGGCATTTGCTATGCTTAAAAACTATTTTCAAATATGTAATATAAGTATTTGCAATTTGAATACCGTGATTTTATACTGTAGCTGCTTTCAAGAGAACGGAGTGATTTCCCTGGCAAGGAAAGGGACCATTATGTTCCTGCTGACGGCGGTTAAGGTCCATTCTCCGATTGGAGGAGGGAGCGGAAGCCATTCCGCGGGTCAGGAGTCCATGGGAGCCCCGGGCCGCGGCGCGGGAACTGCCGCCGAAGGTGGAACAGATTGGAGGAGCGACCAAAATGCGTGACTTGTGGAGCCTATTGGCGGACTCCTTTTGGCAGATCCTGCTGCCCGGGCTGACCATGACGATTCCCTTAACGGTCATTTCCTTCTCTCTGGCCATGGTGATCGCCATAGCGGTGGCCCTGGTGCAGTTCGCCAAAATCCCGGTTTTGAAGGAACTGTGCCGGTTCTACATCTGGGTCATCCGGGGCACGCCCCTGCTGGTACAGCTGTTTGTGGTGTTTTACGGACTGCCCCATGTGGGCATCCTCATTGACCCGTTCCCTGCGGCCGTCATTGTATTCTCCATCAATGAGGGCGCCTACTGCGCGGAAACTGTTCGGGCGGCACTGGAGTCGGTGCCCGCCGGACAGCTGGAGGCGGCGGAGTGCGCGGGCCTCTCCTGGGGCCAGTCCATCCGGCGCATCGTGCTGCCCCAGGCCCTGCGCATTGCATTCCCGTCCCTGTCCAACTCCCTGATCTCCATGGTGAAGGACACCTCCCTGGCGGCAAATATCACGGTGACAGAGATGTTTATGGTCACCCAGCGGATCGTGGCCCGGACCTATGAGCCATTGGCGCTGTACATGGAGGTGGGTGTCATCTACCTGCTGTTCTGCACGGTGCTGACGAAGCTGCAGAGCGTTGGTGAGAAAAAGCTGAGTGCCTATGAGTGAGGAGGGAATTTCCATGATGTTGGAAGTCAAACAGATCCACAAGTCTTTTGGGGACCTGGAGGTATTGAAGCAGGTCGATTTGCAGGTGAACAAGGGCGATGTGGTCGCTATTCTCGGCCCCAGCGGTTCCGGCAAGACTACCCTTCTGCGGTGCATGAATTTTCTGGAGAACGCTGACGGCGGCGAAATGGACTTTGACGGGGAACACGTTTCCCTGGGCCATGTTTCAAAAAAGGATGCGGCCCGCCTGCGGAAGAAAACGGCCTTCGTCTTTCAGAACTACAACCTGTTCCGCAACAAGACCGCCCTGGAAAATGTGACCGAAGGGCTGATCATCGGGCGGAAGATGCCCAAGGCGGAGGCCGTCCAGATCGGCAGGCAGGCCCTGGAGAAGGTGGGCCTGTCCGACCGGGAGAACTACTACCCCAGCCAGCTCTCCGGCGGACAGCAGCAGCGGGTAGCCATCGCCCGGGCCATCGCCACGAAGCCGGAGATCATCTACTTTGACGAGCCCACCTCCGCCCTGGACCCGGAACTCACCGGAGAGGTGCTGGCCGTCATGCGGACGCTGGCGGAGGAGGGACAGACCCTCTTGGTGGTCACCCACGAAATGGGCTTTGCCCGGAACGTATCCAATCAAGTGGTTTTTATGGAACACGGCGTGGTGGTGGAGTCCGGCGACTCCTATTCCTTCTTCCACAGCCCCCGGGAGGAGCGCACCCGTTCTTTCCTGCAGACCCTCAGCGGCCAGATCGGTCTGGCCGGATGAAACAGCCAAAAAATGGAGTGAAGCAACATGAAATTCCCAAAAATCACCGCGTTTTTCATAGCGGCAGCCATGCTCGGTATGGTAGGACTCACCGGCTGTTCTTCCCAGAGCGGAGGAGCGTCCGCCCAGGAGGATGATTCCCCTGAATCGGGCGACCTGCTCTCCCAGATCCAGGAGCGTGGCGAGATCATCATTGCCATGGAGGGCACCTGGGCGCCCTGGACCTACCACGATGAGAACGATGAACTGGTGGGCTTCGATGTGGAGGTTGGCCAGCAGATCGCGGAGGCCCTGGGCGTGGAGGCCACCTTTGTGGAGGGCGAGTGGGACGGCCTGTTGGCCGGACTGGACGCCGGGCGCTATGATATCATGATCAACGGCGTGGACATCACTGAGGAGCGGGCAGACGCTTACGACTTCTCCGATCCCTACGCCTACAACCGCACGGCGGTCATTGTCAGCGCCGACAACAACGACATCACCTCTATGGAGGACTTGGATGGCAAGCACACCGCCAACACCATCTCCAGTACCTACGCGGAGGTGGCTGAACAGTATGGCGCGGAGGTCACCGGCGTGGACGACCTGAACCAGACCTTTGAACTGCTGCTCTCCGGCCGCATCGACGCCACATTGAACGCCGAGGTGACCTACTACGACTACATGGAGGCCCATCCGGACGCCAACCTCAAGATCGCCTGTCTGGACCCCGAGGCCACCGAGGTGGCCATCCCCTTCCGCAAGGGCGAGGAGACGGCCTCGCTGCGGGAGGCGGTCAATCAGGTTCTGGCCGATATGCGGGAGTCCGGCGCGCTGACCGAACTGTCCGAGAAATACTTCGGCACCGACATCACCCAGGCGGAGTAAGAACAGGAGGAGCAGCTTGCCGCGGTGGACAATTCCAAAAACCGCCCCATCCCAGCCTGAACACAGGCGCGGGATGGGGCGGTTCTGTTTTGCGGGAAGAGTTTCAGCCGGAGGGATTGGATCCCACAGGAAGGGGATCTGTCCGCCCTGCCGGCGGAGAGGGGAAAGGAAATGGCCGGAACCGCCCCGGGCGGCGAGAAGCTGGGCGGCACAGCCGCGACTGCGGATACGCCGCTTTCCCTTACGGCTTTACCCGGCCTTTCAGGCCTTTCCGGCCCGCGCTCAGAAGGGCGCGGGCGTGCAGCGTACAGATGAGGAGAAGGCAGATTCCAGACCAGACGGGCCACAGCGGAAGATCCTCTTCCATCATAACACACTGTGCGCTCAGAAGCAGTGTACTGAGCAGGGTTTTGGGAAGACTCCAGCGGACACGGATCATTGTGCGGGTGTGGACGGCCCGGACGGAAAAAATCAGCAGATAGCTGAGCAGTGTGGCGAGAGCTGCTCCCATGGCTCCCCAGAGCCGGATCAGGAGGAGATTTCCTGCCACATTGCATATGGCCCCCAGCATGGTCGTGGCCATGGCAGCGGTGCTCCGCTGCTCCACCATATAGATGGAGGCGAGAAAGGAGCCCAGGCAGCCGAAGGTAGTGGCCAGGGTGAGCACCGGTACATACCGCCACGCTTCAAAGTAGTCAGGCGCTGCCAGCAGCCTGGTGGAGATCTGCGCGGTGAGAATGACCCCGGATGCCACCACATAGGCGATGGCTGCATAGACGGAGTACACATTGGAAAAGAACCGCTCCTTTTCCGCCCTCGGCCGCTCCGCCAGGGCAGAGAGCTGCCAGGCGGAGGCAAAGGTGTTGGCCACAGTCAGCAGGATTGTGGGGATCTTGTTGGAGACCGCGTAAATTCCGGTAGCGGCGTTCCCGAGCATCAGGGCGATCAGATAGCGGTCTGAAATATTGATGATCCAGCCGCATAAATTTGTCGGGACAAGGGGGATGCTGTACCGCAGCATGCGGGCGGCATCCCTGCGGGTGACAGAGGCCAGGGAGAGGTACCGCCACTCCCTGGCACGCAGAAACACAAAAGCCGTGGTGATCCCGTCGGCAAGCACGTTTGCCAGCACATACCCCGTAATCCCCATGGGGAACACCGCCAGCAGCAGAATATTGAAGACGATGGTCAGCACGGTGCGCAGAACGCCGTCCAGGGCAAAAAGCCGCACATAGCCGAGGGTCCGCGCGAACTGGTTGCAGACGGAGTGGATGTTGGCAGCCAGCACATAGAGCAGCACCAGCCATGTGTAGCCGGAGAGAAATTCGATCTGTCCCAGCAGCGGGGCTGCGGGAAGCAGCAGGCAGAAGCCGGCCAGCGTGGTCAGCAGGCCGATGGTGAATACGCCGTTTTTGTCGCTTGTCTGCTCCAGCCCATAGCGGATGACCGCGTTGGCGATTCCCACGGAAGCAATGGGGATGATCAGGTTTCCCGTCTGCAGCAGCAGGTCCGTCACACCGTACTCTGCGCTGGAGAGGACCCGGGTGTAAAACGGAGTCAGCAAAAAGGTGAGAAACCGGGCGCCGAAAGTACTGATACCGAACAAGACAGTGTTGGAGATCAACTTCTGATAGGGATTCAAATGCCCGGCCTCCCCGGTCAAGGATTGCGGCGCCCGCAAAATGCACTTGCCTGCAGTCTATTATTTTACAGGCAATTTTTTAACCATTTATAAACCAGGGATAAACACTTTTTGACCAGGCGGGAGGGAAAGCCCCAAGCTGCTGCAGACAGCTTGGGGGCTTTCCTGTAAAGGGATGATCCGGCCGCAGAAACGATGTGCCGCCGGCTCAGTCGGACAGGTCCACGGGGCTGCCTGCACTGTCCGTGCCGACAGCGGTCGTGCGGTCCACAGTGTACCAGGCGGCAGTGCTGTTGTGGCCGCCCAGGTTCTCATACACCTGGATGGAAACGCTGCCGTCCTCGTTGGCCTGGGCGGCAGAGGCCAGATTCGGATTGTCCTCTGCGCCGCTGCTCTCCTTGTAGTAAGCCAGCGCCAGATCCGCCAGTTCCTGATTGCTGTAAAATTGGAAGGTATCAGATCCCTGATCGGAAACATAGGTCAGCTGCTCTGCGGTGCCGTCAGCCCATGTCAGGGTGATCACATTTCCATCGCGGCTCACGGTACAGGAGGTGGATGTGTCCGCCCCGCCCATGGAAAAGGCGGCCTCCGATCCGTTCACGGTGTATGTAAAGCCCACCCCGGTCCCATCCTCCAGACTGGCCGTCCGTCCGGCGGAGGTTCCTGCGTCAAAAAAGTAGTATTGTCCGCTGTCAGACAGCCAGGTACCTGGTGTAAAAACTGATTCCGGATCTTCGCCATCGGGCTGGGAAGCGGGACTCTCCGCAGCGGAGCCGTCCGTGGCAGGGTCATCCGGGGCGGCGGGGGATTGGGCGCCGGGATCTGCTGTGCCGCATGCGGACAGCAACAGCGTAAAGGCGGCAGCCAGACACAAAACGCCGGCAAAATATTGTTTTTTCATTTCAAATCACCTTTCCTTCTGGCGCTTTCGCAGCTTCACTGGACTGCTGCGGGAGGGGCGTCTCTTCCGGAAGCCGGGGAACACCGCCGAGGGCTTCCCCCGGTCCAATGATGCCTTGTTATAGCATCTCGGGAACCGCCTGTCAACGGGGATCCGCCATCATTCACAAATCAGAAAAAGTTTGTTTACAGATCGTCCTGCCTGCCGCGGACAGGGGAGAACATGTCTGCCCCCCCTCGTCCCGCAGCCAGCGAAAGCGGGGGCAGGCGGCGGAGAGCCCTGCGGGACAGGCGGAAAAGGCAGCGCCTGCGCGGTTTATTTTATCTTCAGTTTAAAAATTGCGGGAAAGCATGTGTTATGATAACAGGCAGATGCAATATGGGGAGGGGAGGGAGCACATGACCATCAAAAGGCGTTTATTTCTGTCCAATGTCCTGATGATCGTTGTACCGGCTCTGGTGACGGTCCTGACGGGAGTGCTCTGTATGGGCGTGGTGTTCTTCGTCCTAAAGCAGAGTACAGGACTTGGCTACGAGGAGGGCGGGGAGCTGGCCTGGATAGGCCGCACATGCAGCGAGGCGTTCCGGGAAGAGACGGCAGAGGGCGGCGGGCAGGCGCTCCAGAGCATTGTCTCCCTGCTGGATGGAAGTTCCATGCGCCTGGTACTGACAGAGGAGGGGGAAATATCCTATACCTTCGGGGAGGAGCGGCCGGACGACGGCCTGCTGCTCCAGAGCGCAGAGCGCCTGAACCGCACTCCCGTGCAGATCAGCGCCGGGAGCCGCGCGGTCTATCTGACCCGTCTTACCTTTCAGGGGCGCAACGTGCAGCTGGCGCTGTTTGGAACACCGGGAGAGCACGCCGGCGATGAGGTAAAGACAGCGGCCGCGCTGTCCGCACTTTTGATCCTGTTTGTCATATTCCTCTCCATTCTGCTGACCAACCGCTTTCTGACCAGGTTTGTCTTCCGGAGCGTGGAGGAGCCGCTGGAGCTGCTGGCTGCCGGCGTCCGCCGCATTAGAGAGGGTGACCTGGAGTACAGGATCTCCTATTCCAGAAGGGATGAGTTCGCGCCGGTATGCGGCGCCTTCAATGAGATGGCTGCCCGTCTGAAGGCGTCGGTGGAGCGTACCCGCCGGGACGAGGAGAGCCGGAAAGAGCTGCTGGCAGGGATCTCTCACGATTTGCGCTCCCCGCTGACCTCCATCCGCGCCTATGTGGAGGGCCTGCTGGACGGCGTGGCCCGGACGGAGGAGGCCAGGCAGCGGTATCTGCGCACCATCCGCGCCAAGGCGGAGGATATCGACCGGCTGGTATCTCAGCTTTTCCTTTACTCCAGGCTGGATCTGGAGGGCGCGCCGGCAGAGACGCAGGCCATCCGGCTGGATGAATTTGCCGCCGGCTTTGTGGAGGAGACCGCCCTGGACAGCCGCATCCGCGGGCTGGAGCCCGACGGCGGCGCCGCCCATGGCACGGGATTGAAGCTGGTGAGCCAGATCGCCGCCGCCCACGGCGGGGAGGCCCGGTTCTACGG
>CAMMCS010000056.1 GCA_946494635.1 uncultured Oscillibacter sp.
CTTTGTAAGCGGCAAGGCAAGGCGAAAAAAAAAGGAGAATCCAGGGAAGCACGATCGGCCCGCGGCTCGGTAGCGCCCCCGGGCCGATCTTTTTTCCGCCGCAGGCCGCCTCTAAGGCCCATGCGTCTCCTCAATCTGCTGGTACGCTCTGAGATTGCGGGGTTCCTCCCTCGGCAGGTTCATGCGGCGGACATCCAAATCGCGCCCCTTTTCCGGCAGGGCGGCTCTCCGCCAAATGGCGAAAGCGGTCCGGGTCCGCCGCCCCGGCCGTGCCGGGAGTTCCCGCCGCGACCCTGTCCCGGTTCAGCCCGTTCCGCAGAGAGTTCTGTATATCCTGCCCCAGGAACGTTACAATAGAGAAAAACGACAGGAGGCAGGCCTATGTACGATCCTACGACCAAGCACGAGCAGCTCCTCTCCTTCACGCACTGTTTGATTTTGGAGGAAAAGAGTCCCGGCACCATCGAAAAATACCGCCGGGACGCGGCGGCTTTCGCCGCCTGGCTGGGTAATTGCGCCCTGACCAAGGAAACGGCGGAGGCCTGGAAGGCCTCCCTGCTGGAGTCCGGTCTGACCCCGGCCTCCATCAACGCCAAACTGGCGGCGGTCAATAAGTTCTTCTCCTTTCTGGAACGGCCGGATCTGCGGCTCCGGCCGCTGCGGATCCAGCGAAAGCTGTTCCGGGACGACAGCCGGGACCTGACAAAGGCGGAGTATGATCGCCTTGTCGCCGCCGCGGGGCGCCTGGGCCGGGAGCGGCTGGCCCTGCTGCTGGAAGCCATCTGCGCCACCGGCATCCGGGTCAGCGAGGTGCGGTATCTCACCGTCCAGGCGGCCCTGCAGGGCAAGGCAGAAGTCCGTCTGAAGGGCAAAATCCGCACGATCCTGCTGCCGGGGAAGCTCTGCCGGAAGCTGCTGAAATACGCCAGAAAGCAGAACATCGCCTCCGGCGAGATTTTTCTCACCAGAGGCGGAAGCGGGTTATCCCGCAAGCAAATTTGGGCGGAAATGAAATCCCTGTGCGTCCAGGCGGAGGTAGCGCCCACCAAGGTGTTTCCCCACAACCTGCGGCATTTGTTTGCCCGGGTCTTTTACCGGGTGTGCCGGGACGTGGCCAGGCTGGCGGATGTGCTGGGCCACAGCAGCATTGAGACCACCCGCATCTACCTGATCTCCACCGGAGCCGAGCACGCCAGCACGCTGGAGCGTATGGGACTGATCTGTTAGAAATAGGACAAAATCAATATTCCGTCATAAATAGCCGCAAAAAAATAAGAAGCTCAAAATTGTACATAGAAATTTTATCATAAAGATTTTCCGTTCGCAAGAGACAGATGTTGATTTGGGCAACACAAAAAGGGCCGGAAGTGCCTCAAATTCTGCCGGCCCCTGTCTCCGCGCCATTTTTCCGCCCGTGCAGCCGCGCGGGCGGTTTTTTTTACCTTTTTTGCCCCGTGATCCGAGTGCTTCTTGAACCCCGGCAGGGATGAAATATTGATTCCGTTTACAGGAGGTGCGGACAATGCAAGGTGCGGAGGCACTCACACTGTGGGAGCAGCCGGGACAGGTCGGCGTGGAAATTGCACCGGAGGAAATCCAGGCATATCTGGATGCGCTTGCCGACCGGGGGCGCAGCCGGAACACCGTGCAGATGTATCGCGCCAAGCTGCGGGCCTTTTACGACTACCTGCCGGAGCGGAAAGCTGTCACGCAGAAAACGCTGCCCGCCTGGCGGGACGCCCTGCTGGAGCAGGGGTACTACCCCAATACGGTCAATACCTATCTCTCCGCCGCCAACGGGCTTCTGGACTATCTGGGCCGCCGGGACCTGCAGCTGATGGGGCAGCTGCAGAATCTGCCGGAGGTCCAGCCGGAATTGACACGCGCAGAGTATCTGCGCCTCCTCTCGACCGCCCGCACGCTGGAACGCGAGCGAACGTACCTGATGATCAAGGTGTTCGCCCTCACCGGCCTTCAGGTGGGGGCGCTGCCGCAGGTGACGGTGGAGGCGGTGGAATCCGGACAGCTGCTGCGCCCCGCGCAGGGCGAACGGTGCAGCGGCAGGATCCCCGGCTGTCTGCGGCAGGAACTCCTCCGCTATCTGGGGCGGCGGCAGATACGGGACGGGCCGGTATTTGTGACGCGGAACGGCCGGCCGCTGCAGCGTACGCAGGTAACGGCGGAGATCCAGGCACTGGGGCATGACGCCTGTGTGGAGGAGTCCAAGTGCAATCCCCGGTGCCTGCGGAAGCTGTACCTGGATACCCAGGCCAAAATCGACGACAGCGTGCGTCTGCTGGCGGAGCGCTCCTATGAGCAGCTGCTGGACAAGGAGCAGCTGGCCGTGGGATGGGACAACCTGCAATCCGGGTGGGAGCCGCCAGCCGGATGCAGTCCACGCGAAGGCAGAGAAACAGAAAAATCAGGAGGGAACACACAATCATGCGAAGGATAGTTTCGATCCTGCTGGCAGCATACCTGACGCTGGCATTGCTGCCGGTCAGCGCGCTGGCGGAAGAACCACAGACGGCAATTTATATCAGCGAAAGCGGCAGTGATGAGTATACCGGCCTAAGTGCAGAAGCCGCTGTTGCGACCCTCGGCAGGGTGTCAGATATAATCGGCGACAGTACCGCGAGCAGCTTCATTGTCTATGTAATGAGCAATCTTACGACAAATACAAGCCTCCGCACATGGAACAAGCACGTCACGCTGACAAGCTACGATGCAGACTCCCCCGGTGCGATCTACACCATTACCCGCGGGGACAATATGGCACCGGTGCAGGATGCCGCTCGCAGCACCTACAACCCCGCCATGATCGAGTCCAACGGCTCTGGGGTAAACAGCGCGTCGCTGACACTGTATAACATCACGCTGAACGACGCGGGGATTGCCCAAGGCGGAACGACTAATACTTATTTCATCCAGGCGGACTCCGACGGAGATGGGGTTACGGAGTTTGGCAATTCAACAGAAGCAAGCGGTAATGCGATCAGTAATACCGATATCGTGCAGGACGCCATGATCGCGACGTACAACGGCGTTTCCACCATCACGCTGGGCAGCGGCACCGTTCTGAAAAACTACGGCGGCATGTCCGCTGTCCGCCTGTCCAGCGGCATGCTGATCATGGAAGCGGGCAGCTTGATTTGCGATGATACTGTGACGGACAGGGTGAAAGGCACGACAATTCCAGGGGCAAATACGAGCTATTACGGCCCTGCCGGGGCAATCTGGATGCAGGGCGGCGAACTGATCATGGAGGAAGGTGCGGCAATTACTGATCTTGTTGGTCGCGCGATCTATAATGAGGCCGGCAGCGTGACCATCAACGGCACATTTTGTGGCATTAAGAACGACCCAAACTCTATTGCTGGAAACACGCCGGATTTCTGGTGGGGCTCAGACGGCGTCGTGATGCATATGCGCGGAGGCGCCACTGCAATATTTGGACCGACCAGTAAAATTGATGGCAATGGCGTCACGCTCAGCGGCAGCGGTGTTTCCGTCCTGGGCGGCTGTGAACTGACGATGGAAAATGGATCTGTCGTCACAGGATATCACAACGGCAACGTGCTGAATATCGGAGGCACGGCCTACTTGAACGGTGAGATCACCGGGCTGACCGGCAGCGGCCATGCCATATGCGCCCAGAGTTCATCAAACCACTACATCCGTATCGGCGAAGCCGCGAATATCCACGACAACATCTGTGCCTATGGCGTCATTTACACGCAGGGCAGCAACGGTGTCATTGACATCTACGGCAAGATCAACGACAACATCTCCACCGACCGCGGCGGCGCCCTGACGCTGGCCAATAACGGTTCCCATGTTGAAGTCAATATGTATGATGGTGCAGAGATGTGCAACAACGTCAGCTACCAGACTGGCGGCGCCGTGATGGTCAGCTGCGGTACCTTCACCATGTCTGGTGGCATCATTTCTGGCAATATTTCCGGAGCAGGATCAACGGCCTCCGATGAAATAGATGGCGGCGGTGTCTATGTCCGCCGCGGCGGTCAGTTCATTATGGAAGGCGGTAAGATAATCGGAAATTCGGCTAAGGGTGTCGGCGGAGGAATTGCGTTTGATTCCGAAGAGTATAATGGGTCAATCCCATATGTCCAACTCAACAGCGGCACGATTGCCGATAATGTCATGAAATCCGGTATCTCTGGTGACAATACTGCCGGATACACGGTAACAGGCGGTATCTCAAATGATATCGCGATTACATCCACGCAATATGCCAAAGTCGACCGCTATCTCTCAGTCAGCGATGCCATGGAGCTCGGCGATGACAACATTTACATGTCAAAGCGCGGCTTCTACATTGAGCGCGTGGACGGCGCCAAGCTGGGCAACACCAGCACAACCAGCGAGACCGCGCTCAATGGCGCTTCCACCGAGAAAGGCTGGAGCAGCACCCTCTTGGCCGCGTTCTGGCTCCAGTCTGACAGTGCAACGACGTTGAACCTCAGCGGGATTGAAAAAGAGCCAGGCAAAGAGGGCCTTTCTGTCTACGCTCTGGTGATGCCCACGGACGAAAGCGGGACTGCGTCTGGTACGGCTGCTGTCTATGCCCTGGCGGAGAACAGCGACGGCTCTATGGCCTTTGCCATCCCCCATGGAAATACGAACGGTTATGCGGTGGCCTTGATCCAGCCCTCGACCGATTACGGCACCCTGACGCTCACTGCTGCTCCGACCTCCATCCAGGAAGTTCCGGGGATCAATAGCTATACAGTAAATTATGCGGTTGCCTATAGTGTTTCTGAAAACCTGCGAAATTTGATCGCGCAGACTGGTACAAACCAGACCTTTACCCTTATATTTGATCTGGATGACAACCTGACCTATACCAGCGGCAGCATGACGGTCAACGGCCAGACCGCCAATGTAACTGAAAACAATGACGGGACGCTCACGGTGACCTTCTCCGTGAGCAGCACCACCGACCAGGTGACCCTTGCCTTCTCAACAACGGCAGCGCTTGGCGAGGGCGATTTTGACGCCGGCACCTCGCTTGTCACCTCCGGAAATCTGGCGGCCATGGTTGGGGCAACCGCGATTGACGTGCCTTCCAACTCTGCGGTCACAAATCTGGTCGCCTATGTGGAGCCCACGCCCGACCCCGACCCGGGCACCGACCCCGGCACCGGCGGCGAGAGCAACCCCTACCTGCGCTTCGACTCCAACGGCGGCACGGACTTTGCCCCCATTGACGGCCATGGCTCCTCCTTCTCCATCAACCCCTATGAGGACGAGGACTATGGCACCCATATCCCCAGCCGCCCCGGATACCGCTTCACCGGCTGGTACCGGGATTCCCGCCTGGCGCGGCGGGTGGACGAGGGCGAGACCCTCCGCGTCACCGGCTCCATGACCCTCTTTGCGGGGTGGGAGGAGATGACCGTGCCCGCCCTGCTGAACGGCGACGACCACTACGCCTACATCCAGGGCTACGCCGACGGCACCGTGCGGCCCAACGCCAGCATCACCAGGGCCCAGGTGGCCACCATCTTTTTCCGCCTGCTGGATGAGGACGTGCGGGAGGAATACCTGACAACCTCCAACCGTTTCCCGGATGTAGACGAGGACTACTGGGCCAACACGGCCATCTCCACCATGGCGGCCCTGGGCGTCATCAACGGCCGGAACAACGGGACCTTTGATCCCGGCGCCTATATCACCCGGGCGGAGTTCGCGGCCATCTGCTCCCGGTTCGACGACTCCGGCGTCACCGGCGTCAGCACCCTGACGGACATCTCCGGCCACTGGGCGGAGGAGGAGATCCGGCGGGCCGCAGCCCTGGGCTGGATCCACGGCTTCAGCGACGGCACCTTCCGCCCCGACGAAAGCATCACCCGGGCCCAGGCGGTGACCATGATCAACCGGGTGCTGTGCCGCCAGCCGGAGGAGGCGGGCGATCTGCTTCCCGGCATGAACACCTGGACGGACTGCCGTGCGGACGACTGGTTCTATCTTGCGATCCAGGAGGCCGGCAACAGCCATGATTATCGCCCCAAGGACGAGACCTACGAGTCCTGGACAGCCTTGCATGACACCCCTGACTGGAGCCGGTATGAATAAGCCGCGGGCCAGCCGGCCTGCCGGGAATTCGCGCCGGGCGGAGCATGCCTCCGCCCGGCGCTTTTCGGTGCTCCGGCGTCCGCCGCCCCGGTGTTTTCCGCGCCGGAGCCGGCAAAAGGAGTGGATTTCCGGGCGTGCCTGTGCTATACTGCCCGCAGGCGGAATCCCCCTGCAGAAGGGAGTGGGGACAGCAGATGGACACGCAGATATTCTGGGACGTCATTGCCAGCTACAATCAGCAGACATGGGGCCTTCAGATCATATGGCTCGCCCTCCTGCTTTGGACGATCACACTGTCATACCTGCAGATCGTACCGTGGGCGGCCAAGCTGTCGTTGGGCCTTGTCAACCTCTTTATCGGGATCGCTTTTTTTGCGTGGCACGGGACAGAGCCCATTCAAAAGCTCTTTGCCTTGCCCCTGTATCTGCTCTGCGGCGGCCTGTTCTTATATGAAAGCCGGCACAGCAGGGCGGACCCGCTGGAACGGCCCCGCCCGCTGCAGGCCGCGCTGCTGCTTCTCTGCTTGCTTTATCCGCTTTTTTCCGCGCTTTCAGGGCACGCCTTTCCCGCGGCCGTGACGCATATCATGCCCTGCCCCATCATCAGTCTGAGCATCGCGGTCTACTCCGGTTACCGCAGGAAAAACAGGGTCCTTCTGGCTCTGCTGACCGTTTGGGGGCTGACCGGGATCAAAGCCGTCTTCTTCGACGCCTATGAGGATCTGGTCCTGCTGCTCTGCGGCCTGTATGGAGCCCTGTCGCTCGCGCGCACGGCGAAGGGTTCCGGGAAGCCCCTGTAGCCGAAGGCCCATTTACGGGGGCTCTCCGGCCGGGGGCGCCCGCGCCGGATGATCCGGCCTTGCCTTTTCCCCCGCCGCATATTATACTAACCCTGACAGTGGAAATCCAACGGGAAAGGGTGGTCTGATGCACAGTTTCCGCCGCAGCCAGGTCCAGCGGTCAGAGGCTTTTTCCACAATGGCCTTCCTGACCCTCTCCGGCGGGCTGCAGGACGCATACACCTACTTTGTCCGGGACGGGGTCTTTGCCAACGCCCAGACCGGCAACATCGTCCTTATGAGCGTGCGGGCCTTTTCCGGGGATCTTGCCGGCGTGCTCCGCTACCTGATCCCCCTGACAGCCTTTGCCCTGGGGGTTTTCGCCGCAGAGATGCTGCGCCAGCGGGAGCGGCGGATTTCCGTTCTGCACTGGCGCCAGCTGGTGGTGCTGGCGGAGATCCTGCTGCTGTTCCTGGTGGGCTTCCTGCCGCCGGAACTGAACCCCCTGGCCAACGCCCTGGTGTCTTTCACCTGCGCCATGCAGGTACAGGCCTTCCGCAAGGTCAACGGCAGCGCTTACGCCAGCACCATGTGCATCGGCAATCTCCGCAGCGGCGTGGACGCCTTCTGCGGCTATCTGGAGACGCGGGACCGCCGCGCCCTCCGCAGAGCCGGACGGTACTTTGCCGTGATTTTGTTCTTCGCCCTGGGGGCCGGCCTGGGGGGCGTGCTCTCCGCCCGGCTGGGCGCCGGCGCCATCTGGGCAAGCTGCGGCCTGCTGACCGTCAGCTTTCTTCTGCTGTTCGGCCAGGAGCTTCAGGAGGATGGCAGCGGGGGCTGAGCCCTCTGCCACCCGCCGGCTTCAGACTGTTTTGAAAGGAGACGAATCATGCGTCTGGACAAATATCTCAAGGTCTCCCGCCTCATCAAGCGGCGGACCGTGGCCAACGAGGCCTGCGACAACGGCCTGGTCACTGTCAACGGCAAGCCCGCCAGGGCCTCGTACGATGTAAAGGTCGGGGATCAGATCTCCCTGCGGTTTGGCCAGCGTACCGTGACGGTGGAGGTCCTGGACGTCCAGGAGACGGTCCGCCAGGCGGACGCCGGCGCCCTGTACCGGGAGATCGGCCGGTAACCGGCCTTCACGCATATTCTCCCGCCCCGGCCCATATAGTTGGGACAGGGGAGGGACAGGGAATGAACGACTACAGCAATTCCATGCCCCAGGGGGCGCACCGCCTGGAGCTGATCGGCCGGGAGCATCTCACCGTCTCCGGTGTGGAGGATGTGGAGCGTTTTGACGAGACCGGCATTGTCATGTCCACAGCCGCCGGGACGCTGGTGGTCACAGGGGAAAATCTGCACATCGGCAAGCTGTCCCTGGACGGCGGCGAGCTGCATGTGGACGGCCGGATTGACGCTGTCTCCTACGAGGACGGCGGAGAGGAGCGGGGCGGCTTTTTCCGCCGCCTCTTCGGGTGAGCTGATATGGAGACCGCGCTCGCCTCTCCGCTGCTGACCTTCTGCGGGGCGGTCCTGCTGGGCATGTCCGCCGGCCTGGTCTATGATCTGCTGGGCGCCGTCCGCCGGCGCCTGCCCCGGCTGACGGCGCCGCTGGATCTTATTTACTGCGTGTCGGCAGCCGCGGCTGTGTTTTTCTTTACCCTCCGCCAGACCAGCGGGGAGCTCCGGCTGTATGTGCTGCTGGGGGCAGCCGGGGGCCTGCTGCTGTTTTTCCGCTTTCTCTCCCGCCCCCTGCGGCCGGTGTGGGATTTCTGGATGGATACGCTGGCCTTTTTGGCGCACCTGGCCGCCGTTCCCCTGCATGGTGCGAGGGCTCTGTGCAAAAAAATCTTCAAACAGGGAAAAAATCTCTTTTATTTTGCCCGAAAATGCTATACAATAAAATCCATCAAACGAAACACCGCGTTTTACAGGGGAGGCGGAGGCCGTGGCAAAATCCGAAAAGCGGGAAAAGCGCAAAGCAGGGGGCGGTCTGCTGCCGAAGCTGGCCATTCTGGTGGTGCTGGTGGCCATCGGCGTGCAGCTGCGCGCCCTCCATCTCCAGGTGCAGGAGGCGCAGGCCGAACGGGACGCGCTAGCCCAGCAGGTCCAGGTTCAGCAGCGGGAAAACGACGCTCTGGCCGAGGATATCGCTGAGGGAAATTCTGAGGAAAAGATGAAAGAGCTGGCCCGGGAGGAGCTGGGCTTGGTAGACCCCAATCAACGTGTGTTTTCCGTGACGAATTGACGGCGCGGCGGGCGGCGGGGCCATCCCCGCCCATGCCATGAAAGGCCGCCGGCCTGTTGCGGTCCGGGCCCCTGCGGGGCCGGAAAAACTATCCGGGAAGGAGAAACAGTACACCATATGGAGCTTCAGGTAGGGAGCATTTTAGAGGGTAAGGTGACCTCCATCACCAAGTTCGGCGCGTTTGTGGCCCTGGGCAATGGGAAGTCCGGTCTGGTCCACATTTCCGAGATCGCCAACACCTTTGTCAACGACGTCCACGATTTTCTGCAGGAGGGGCAGGCCGTCAAGGTCCTGGTCCTGTCCGCGGAGAACGGAAAGATCAATCTGTCCATCAAGCGGACGCTCCCCAAGCCGGAGCATCCGGCCAGAGGGCCCCGTCCGGCCGGCCACTCCGGGGCGGAATCCGGCGGCCGCGCCGCACCCCGGCCGCAGCAGCCGCTGCCGCCCTCCGGGGATCAGTCCTTTGAGGACAAGCTCAAGCAGTTCCTCTCCTCCTCTGAGGGGAAAATGGCCGACCTGAACCGCAGCCTGGATGGCCGGCGGGGCGGCCGCCGGCGCAGATAGGCGCGCCTTTCCCGGATTTGCGGATGCAGGCGGGAGGGATCTTCCCCCCCTCCGGCTTTGCGGCTTCCTTCCCCCCAGAGCGTACCATGCAGGTTATCAGGGGAGAAGGTCCGGGCTTTTCAGCAGATTGCTGCGCGGGGCAGGAAGCCCCGCGCTTTTCTGTGCCCCGGGCCGGGGGGATAAAAAGGAGCCGCCCGGCACAGACGCCGCGCGGCCCAAGCGGGTGGGATATTGGAAAGCTTCCGAAATTATGATACACCCCCGCCGGTGTCTTTGTAAATAGGAGGTTTTGGCGGATTCTGTCCGCCGCTGTCGTATTTCCGGCGTTCACAAACATTTTGCATTTTTATCGAATCCTCCCCTTTTCAAACGCAAAGATTTGTGCTATATTGATAAAAAGGGGAGGATCTTCCGATCTTCCCATACGAAAGGAGCGATCCCTATGAAGTACACGTTTGCCTGCAAGAAAGTCGCACTGAACGATTCCATCAAGGCGTATGCCCAGAAGAAAATCGCCAAGCTGGAGCGGTATTTCCGGGAGGGGGACGAGGCCGCCGCCTTTATCACCTTCTCTGTGGAAAAAGACCATCTGTGCTCGGTGGAGATCACGATTCGCAGCGGCGCCACCTTGCTGCGGGCACAGACGGAGGCTCCTGACGGGGATATGCGCGGCGCAATCGACGCCGCCGTTGGATATATCGAGCGTCAGATCCTGAAAAACAAGACCCGCCTGGCCAAGCGCCTGCGGAGCGAGGGCTTCCCCCCTTCCGCTCCCACAGATGACTTTGAGGTGACGGAGGAAAAGGAATTCCCCATCGTCCGCACCAAGCATTTCACTGTCAAGCCCATGAGCCCGGAGGAGGCCATCCTGCAGATGAACCTGCTGGATCACAGCTTTTTCGTCTTCCGCAGCAGCGAGGATGACAGCCTCTCCATCGTCTACCGCCGGAAGAACGGCGGCTA
>CAMMCS010000057.1 GCA_946494635.1 uncultured Oscillibacter sp.
GCGGCCCCAGAAGCAGGTCAGGAAGATCCCCGCCGCCACCGCCGCCGTCGCCACCGCCGCCGTCACGGCGATGAGGGCCTGTCTCCGCCGCCATCGCCGCTTGAAGCGCCGCAGGGGCTCCGCCCCCTCCGGCTCCGCCGGCAGCTCCGTCTCCCGCCGGCGGCGCCGGCAGAGGTCCACCCAGGCGTTTCTGGCGATGGTGAACAGCCATGCCCGGACATCGCCCCGGCCGTCGAACCGGCCCACCGCCCGCAGGGCCCGGGCGAACGTCTCCTGGGCGATCTCCTCGGCCAGGTGTTCGTTTTGAGAGAGTCCCCGGACATAGCGGTAGACGTCCCGGAAGTACAGGCGGTAGATGGTCTCAAAGTCCAAGGTCCTCCCCCCTTTCACTGAATCAACGCACGGCGGACCCCAAACGTTACAGATCCCCGGCGGAAATTTCCGCCGGGGATCTGGGAACGCAATGTTTCAGCCGCATGGGGCTCAGTCCGCCAGGTACAGGTCCAGGGCCCGGAGCAGGGCGGACTGGGAGACGTAGGTGGTGCCGTTTTCCTTCACGCAGGTACCATAGAGCTCGGAGGTGCTGCCGTCGCTGTTGACCACGGAGACGGCTCCGCCGGGTGTGGCTGTCATCAGCGTCTCGCCGGTCAGTCCCGCGGGCTTCACCATCTCATCGCCGTAGGAGATCACGGCGCCCAGCTGGGCGTCCCAGTGGACCTTCATCCCCAGGGCCTCCGCCACCGCGCGGATGGGAAGCAGGGTATCGCCGTCATCGGTGGTGCGGATCTTTCGGGTGGTGACCTGGCCGTTGACGGACACATAGCCGTCCTCCGTCACACTGACATAGCCCCGGTATTCATAGGGGAACACCAGCACCTTCTCCGGCTCCCCCTGGGAGTCGGACCACACCAGGATGCGGGTGCCGGGGATCAGGTCCTCCAGCCGGACGATGTTCTTCGTCAGGTAGGGGGTCAGCGTCGCCTCGTCGGTGATCTTCAGGGTGGTGCCGTCGGTGGCGGTGACCTCGGTCCAGGTCAGGGCCGGGGTGGGATAGATGGCCGCCATGGCCTGGGGCGTCACGGAGACGATCTCATAGAACTGGGGCACAGCGTAGTCGGCGGGGATGTTGCCCAGGATCAGGATGGCCGTGGCGTGGGGCGGCAGGCTCATGGTCATGGCAGGCCCCACCCAGGCATAGATGGTGTCGCCGTCCTCCAGGTCCTGGATGTCCATGGGGTCACCGGTGACGGCGTCCAGGCAGATGATGGACTCGCCGTGGAGGATCACCTCGCTGTAGGCGGCACTCTCACTGGAGTTCTGCACCAGCAGGCCGCCGCCGTCCAGCCAGGTCAGGGTGCCCCACACCTGGACAGGGCCGGGCCGGGCAGCAGCCTCATCATCAGAGGTCTCCGCCGCCGCGGCGGGGATCGTCAGCAGGGCAGCGCAGAGGATCAGGGACAGGCATTGCAGAATTCGCTTTTTCATATTCGTTCATCCTTTCCAATGCTTCCGGGGAGCATCTGCTCCATTTGTCCGTTCAGACGGAGGGCCCCGGGAAAAAGTTCCCGGCCGGAGGGGAACTTTTTGCAAACATTTTGGGGGCGCCGGAGGCGTCCCTTCCATGCCGCTCTTGTGGGGCGGCGTTCCCGGAGGCTCACGGCTGGCCCCCGGCGTGCAGGGGCGGTGAGCCGCCGCCCGGGATGAAAGCGGGCTGCCGGGCAGCCGCCCACCTGCCCGCCGGGGCTCCCACCCAGCGGGCCGATGCCGGCAGAAGGCGGATTGCCCTGCGGGGGCAAGACTGCGCCCGCAGGCGCATGTCTGGGCCAGCCGCCCGGAGGGATGCTCCCAGGCGGAGACGTCCCCTGGGGTGTCGGATCCTGCGGATACGGCGGGATCCCGGCAGGCAAGCGAACAGGCCCCGGCCCCCTCTCCGGGGGCCAGGGCCCATGCAATGGCCGATTTACTTCTTCCCGTGCAGCGCCTTCATGCGCTTCTCGTGATCCAGGATCGCCTTGCGCATCCGCAGGCTCTTGGGGGTGACCTCCAGCAGCTCGTCGTCCGCCAGGAACTCCAGGCACTGCTCCAGGCTCATCTGCCTGGGGGGCACCAGCCGCAGCGCCTCGTCAGAGCCGCTGGCCCGCATATTGGTCAGCTGCTTCTTCTTGCAGATGTTCACGGTGATATCCTCGCTCCGGGGGCTGACGCCGATGACCATGCCGGCGTACACCGGCACGCCGGGCCCGATGAACAGCGTGCCCCGCTCCTGGGCGTTGTACAGGCCGTAGGTGACGGACTCGCCGGTGTCGAAGGAGATCATGGAGCCGGTGCCCCGGCGGGAGATGTCGCCCTTGTAGGGGGCGTAGGAGTCGAACACGCTGGCCATGATGCCCTCGCCCTTGGTGTCCGTCAAAAAGTCGCTGCGGTAGCCGAAGAGGCCCCGGGCGGGGATCAGGAACTCGATCTTCATCCGCTCGCCCACGGGGGTCATCTCCACCAGGTCCGCCTTGCGGGCGCCCAGCTTCTCGATGACCGCGCCCACGCAGTCGCCGGGCACGTCCACCACCAGCCGCTCGATGGGCTCGCACTTGACGCCGTCGATCTCCTGGTACAGCACCCGGGCGGGGGACACCTGGAACTCATAGCCCTCCCGGCGCATGGTCTCGATGAGGATGGAGAGGCTCATCTCTCCCCGGCCCGCCACATTGAAGGCGGTCTCCTTGTCGGTGTCGGTCACCTTCAGGGACACGTCCTTCAGGGTCTCCCGGTACAGCCGGTCCCGCAGCTGGCGGGAGGTGACGAACTTGCCCTCCTTGCCGGCGAAGGGGGAGTCGTTGACGGAGAAGGTCATCTCCAGGGTGGGGGCGCTGATCTTCACGAAGGGCAGGGCCTCCACGCAGTCGGGGGCGCAGATGGTGTCGCCGATGGTGATATCGGGGATGCCGCTCATGGCGATGATGTTGCCGGCGGTGGACTCGGTCACCGCCTTGCGGGCCAGGCCCTCGAACTCGTAGATGGCCGTTGCCTTCGCCTTGCGGAGCACGGCCTCAGGATCGTGGTAGTTGCACACGGCGATCTCCTGGTTCTGCTTCAGGGTGCCCCGCTCGATGCGGCCGATGGCGATGCGGCCCACGAAGTCGTTGTAGTCGATGGAGCTCACCAGCATCTGGAAGGGCTGGTCCACGTCCGCCTCCGGGGCGGGGATATACTCCAGGATGGTCTCAAACAGGGGCGTCAGGTCGGTGCCCGCCACGTCGGGGGAGTAGGAGGCGGTGCCGTTCCGGCCGGAGCAGAACAGCATGGGGCTGTCCAGCTGCTCGGGGGTGGCGTCCAGATCCATCAGCAGCTCCAGCACCTCGTCCACCACCTCGTGGATGCGCTGGTCGGGCCGGTCGATCTTGTTGACCACCACGATGACCCGGTGGCCCAGCTCCAGGGCCTTGGAGAGGACGAAGCGGGTCTGGGGCATGGGGCCCTCGGCGGCGTCCACAAGCAAAATGACGCCGTTGACCATCTTCAGAATACGCTCCACCTCGCCGCCGAAGTCGGCGTGGCCCGGGGTGTCCACAATGTTGATCTTGGTGTCCTTGTACCGGATGGCGGTGTTCTTGGCCAGGATGGTGATGCCCCGCTCCCGCTCCAGGTCGCCGGAGTCCATGACCCGGTCCACCACCTCCTGGTTCTCCCGGTAGACGCCGCCCTGCTTCAGCATCTCGTCCACCAGCGTGGTCTTGCCGTGGTCGACGTGGGCGATGATGGCGACGTTTCTCAAATGTTCGTTCTGCATAACTCTCTTCTCCTTCTTCTATAGAAAGGCCACGCCGGGGCCCCGCACAGCGGGGCGCGCCGCATGGCGCGTACAAGCGTTTTGCCTTTGGCAAAACCTTGGCGGAGGCGGAATTCACTGCACAGCCGTTGGCAGCTTTGCTGCCCTGCGGCTGTGGCGTGCCCCTTGCGGGTGCTTCCGCCGGGCATTTCTATCAAACGGGGTCCCCGCAGGGCGTCAGCCCTGTGGGGCAGCCTTCCCGTGGTCAACGCAGGCGATGATGGCGACGTTTCTCGCGTGCTCGCTCTGCATAGTTTTCTTCTCCTTCTTCGATAGCAAGGCCACGCCAGGGCCCCGCGCAGCGGGGCGCGCCGGACGGCGGGCCGATATACGCAGCCCTCCTGCCGGCTGGAAGGAATTTGCACACAATTTTGCATTATATGCCGTTCTTTCCAGATTTGCAAGCCGTTCCCCTGTACTTTTTCAAAAAAATCCGGCTGTTTTTGCAATTTTCAGCAAAAAGCAGGAGGGCAAGTGGCCGCCGTCCTCAGTTTTCGGCAATTTTTCAGGGCGCTTCAGAAAGTAATACCTCTCCAAAAGTTCCCGCCGGAACGCCGCCGGATTTGGCGGTTCCGGACATTGACGCCGCTCTCCGTCCGCTTCTATAATAGAAGATGCTGCGGCGGAAGCGGCGCCAGCGCTGCACGTTCCCCCGCAAGTACCGTGGTCCGCTGGGACCACCCAATGGAGGCATTCTGCCATGTATCGTGTAAAAACATTCAACAAGATCTCTCCTGTCGGTCTGAGCCGCCTGGATCCGGAGCTGTACACCGTCTCCGATTCGGCGGCAGACGAGGATGCCATTCTGGTCCGCTCTGCAAAACTGCTGGACTATGACTTCCCGAAAAACCTCCTGGCGATTGCCAGGGCCGGCGCCGGCGTCAACAACATCCCCCTGGACCGCTGCTCGGAGGCCGGCATCGTGGTGTTCAACACCCCCGGTGCCAACGCCAACGCCGTGAAGGAGCTGGTGCTGTGCGCCATGCTGATGGGCTCCCGGGACGTGGACGGGGGCATTCAGTGGGTACGGGATCAGGTGGCCTCCGGTGTGGATGTGACCACCGTTGTGGAAAAGGGCAAGGCCGCCTTCATCGGGCCGGAGCTGTACCGGAAGACCTTGGGTGTCATCGGCCTGGGGGCCATCGGGTCTCTTGTTGCCAATATCGCGCTGTCCCTCGGCATGGATGTTTACGGCTATGATCCCTTCCTGTCCGTGGACGCGGCGCTGCGGCTGGACCGGCACATCCATGTGGTGAAGGACATCAACGAGCTTTACAAGCGGGCGGACTATATCACCATTCACATCCACTACACCAAGGACACGGAGCGCATGATCAACGCCAAGGCCATCGGCGCCATGAAGCGGGGCGTCCGGTTCATCAACCTGGCCCGGGGCGAGATCGTGGATGACGATGCCATGCTGGCAGCCCTGGATACCGGCCGGGTGGCAGCCTATGTGACGGATTTCCCCAACAACCGCCTGGTGGGCGCGCCCCACGTCATCGCCATGCCCCATCTGGGCGCCTCCACGCCGGAGAGCGAACAGAACTGCGCCGTCATGGCGGTGGATGAGCTGCGGGACTATCTGGAAAACGGCAATATCCGCAACAGCGTGAACCTGCCCGCTGTCAGCCAGGAGCGCAGCGGCGCCTGCCGGCTGTGCCTGATTCACAAAAATGTCCCCGCCATGCTGGCGGGCATCACCACACTGCTGTCCCGGGACGGCATCAACGTGGAGAACCTGAGCAACAAATCCCGGGGAGACTACGCCTATACCATCGTGGATCTGAGCGCCCCGGCGGACCAGTCCGTCATCGACGAGGTGACTGCCCTGGAAAATGTGATCCGGGTCCGGGTCATCCGCTGAGGCCTTTTCGGGCGCTTTCCCGCAGGGCATAAAACGGGCCGCCGAAGCCGGCGGCCCGTTTTCCGCATTGACAGCCGGAGGAAAAGCGGGTACAATGACAGAGGTCAGCCGCTGTTCCTCCCCAGCCTCCGTACGGCAGCAAGGCGGCATGACACGCGTTGCAGAAAAGCGAATCACATCATGGATAAGCCTCCGTAGCTCAGCTGGATAGCAGCGTTCGCCTCCTAAGCGAAAGGTCGGCAGTTCGAATCTGCCCGGGGGTGCCAAAAAGGAAGGCATGACCTTTGGTCATGCCTTCCTTTTTGGTTTTCGCGGGCTGTTGGCCCGCTTCCCCCTTTGGGATTTCAATGCTCGGAATGGCAAAGCCATCCCTCCGTCAAGATTTTCGCCTGGGAGGAAATTTCTTGTACGGTGCACGCACGACGCAGCTCAGAAGCGCCATTGGATGGTTCTCCTGCAATGATACTGCCAATCCAAAACATCAATTTTAGCCGTCCCCTCCGCCCCGGCGCAAGTGTCCTCCCGCTTGCATCGGGTCTTTTTGTCCGGTACGCGCCCCTCCTCCGGCTCGGAGAAAATCGCTGGAATTCGCACGAAACAGGGCGCTGCGGCGGGTTTTGTGAAGGTAGGGTAAAATTCTCTATAAGAGTTTGAAAGCTGCCTTGCAGCCGGATTTTGAGAGGTTTATACTCCCTTTCTGGAGAGAAATACTCCTAAATTTAGACGAATAAGAGGAAGGATCAACATGCAAATCAAAAAGAGGCTTCTGGCCGTCGGCGTGTGCGGCGCGCTGCTGGCGGGGACCGTGATCCCCGCACTGGCCGCCACCGTCCACTACAATGACGGCGCCACCGTGGGCGGCAGCGCCGAGTGGACCGCCTGGACGGAGGAGTGGAACACCGTCGCCACGGACTACACCCAGGTGTCCCTGACCCCCGGCGAGGACGAGACCGAGCTGAACTTCGCCTGGTACAGCCTGGACAACGGCTCCGCCGCCACCCCCGTGGTACACTTCGGCACCAGCCGGAACAGCCTGCGCGCTTACACCGGCACCGCCGGCGATGTGGATACCAGCCTCACCGGCGGCGTGGCCTATCACTACAACCACGTCACCGTCACCGGCCTGGAGCCCAACACCACCTACTATTACACCGTGGAGAAGAACGGTGAGCAGACCGATGTGGAGACCTACGAGACCCGGAGCTTTGACACGGTGAAGATGCTGTATGTGGGCGACCCCCAGATCGGCGCATCCAAGGGCCAGCCCCAGGGCAGCGAGACCCTGGCCGCCGAGTCCGGCGCGGCCAACACCGCCGCCCGGAACGACGCCTTCGGCTGGAACCGGACCCTGGAGGCCGCTCTGGCCCAGGATCCCGACGTGAGCTTCATCATCTCCGCCGGCGACCAGGTCAACAAGACCGGCCAGGCCAAGGAGGAGGAGTACGCCGGCTATTTGAGCCCCGACGCGCTGGCCGGCCTGCCCGTGGCCACCACCATCGGCAACCACGACTCCCTGAATGCCGACTATATGTATCACTTCAACAACCCCAATGCCACGGAGTACGGCGCCACGGAGGCCGGCGGCGACTATTACTACTCCTACGGCAACGGCCTGTTCATCGTGCTGAACACCAACAACTACAATGTGGCGGAGCACGAGCAGGCCATCCAGGAGGCCATCGCCTCCGATCCCGACGCCGCCTGGCGGATCGTCACCATCCACCAGGACATCTACGGCTCCGGCCTGGATCACTCCGACACGGACGGCATGATCCTCCGCACCCAGCTGACCCCCATCTTCGATGAGTACGACATCGACGTGGTGCTCCAGGGCCACGACCACACCTACAGCCGCTCCAAGCTGCTGTACGGCGACGGCCAGACCCACGGCGCCTATGAGTTCCAGCTCAATGCCGACGGCAGCGACTACGACTGGGATCACGCCTACGACATCAACGAGGGCACCCAGATCCCCCTGTACCCCGAGGACGCCGCCGGCCAGGCCCTGCTGGACAGCTTCCAGGCGGACAACCACTGCTACACCATTGAGACCACCGTGGGCAACACCGTGGTGAACCCCAACGGCACGCTGTATATGAGCGCCAACTCCGCCTCCGGCTCCAAGTACTACGAGCTGATCTCCGCCCAGCAGGACTATATCGCCGAGCGCAGCCAGAACTGGCTGCCCAGCTGGTCCGTCATCACCCTCAGCGCCGATTCCTTCTCCATCGACACCTATCAGCTGACCGCCGACGGCCAGACGGAGAAGATCGACGAGACCTTCACCATCCGCAAGACCGGCGACGGCGAGAGCCTGACCGCTCCCCTGACCCGGGCCGAGGCCGTCCAGCGCCTGTATGACGACGCCGGCCGTCCCGCCGTGTCCTCCGCCGCCGGCTTCTCCGACGTGAGCGCCGACGACTCCTATCTGGACGCCGTGGCCTGGGCCAGAGCCCAGGGCATCGTCAAGGGCGTCACCGGCTCCAGCTTCGCCCCGGACGAGGCCATCACCCAGGCCCAGTTCGCGGCCATGCTGACCCGCTACGCCGCCGTTCAGGGCAATTCCGGCGCCTCCCGGAACGCCACCCTCTCCCAGGGCATGGCCTTTGCCCAGAGCAATGGCCTGCTGACCGGCAGCACCGTCACCGCCTTCAGCGCAGACTACGCCCTGACCAAGCTGGGCTGAGCCCCTGTTCCCCGTTTTCCCCCAGTCTCCCCGCAGGCGGGCAGCCTGCGGGGAGACGCAGCTTGCCGAAAAATTTCGGCAAGCTGCGTCTATTTTTCAGAGCTTTGTCAGCTCTGAAAAATGTTTGGTTGAACACGAATGGCCCAGGCTGCCTTCTCTTGCCGCTGTGCGGCAGCTCACCTTGAGACACCCTTCCTGGGTTCCTTTCGCAACTGCCTTCCTTCCCATTCTCAAAACATTCGACTTTATTTGGCTGCCTATTTGCCTATATTCAACTCTGAAAGAAATGAGGTCTGTTCCCTTGAAGCTCTTGACACAACGTTTGGATTGGAAGCGCTTTGTGCCGCCCCTGGTGCTGCTGGCGCTGTTTTTGGTACTGGTGGTCCGCCTGAACCAGGTGGACAAGGTGGCGCTGGTCTCCCGGGAGGGACAGACCTTTGAAAAGGGCGTGGTGACGGAGATCCTTCAGGACAACGTGCAGCCCAACGGCACCCGGGTGGGCGAGCAGGTGGTCCGGGTCCGCATGACCAGCGGCGAGCTGGAGGGCCAGGAGATCGAGACCACCTCCAGCTCCGGCTTTCTCTTCGGCGCCCCCTGCACCGTGGGGATGCGGGTGGTGGTGATGCAGAGCGTGGCCGGGGACACGGTGGTGTCCAGCGTCTACTCCCAGGACCGGGAGTTCCAGATCATCTGCTTCGTGCTGCTGTATCTGGCGGCCCTGTGCGCCATCGGCGGCTGGCAGGGGGCCAAGGGGGCGCTGAGCCTGGTATTCACCTTCGCCTGCATCATCTGGGTGTACCTGCCCATGGTGTACCGGGGCTGGTCCCCCTTCTGGAGCGCGGTGCTGGTGTGCGCCGTCACCACGGTGGTATCCATGTGGCTGCTGGGCGGCCCCACCCGCAAGACCCTGGTGGCCACCGCCGGCACCGTGGCCGGCGTGGTGATGGCGGGGGTGTTCGCCTCCCTCTTCTCCTTCTCCACCGGCGTCACCGGCTGGAACGTCAGCGACATCGAGAGCCTGATGACCCTGTGGAGCACCTCCGGCATCCAGGTAGGGGGCCTGCTGTTCTCCGGATTGCTGATCTCCGCCCTGGGGGCCATGATGGACGTGGGCATGTCCATCGCCAGCGCCATGGCGGAGATCCAGGGCCAGTCCCCGGACATCTCCCGGGCCGACCTGTTCCGGGCCGGGATGCGGGTGGGTCGGGACATGATGGGCACCGACTCCAACACGCTGATCCTGGCCTTTGCCGGAGGCAGCGTCTCCATGCTGGTGCTGGACTACGCCTACGACCTGCCCTGGCTGCAGATCATCAACTCCAACAACATCGGCATCGCCATCATGCAGGGGCTCTCCGGCAGCTTTGGCGTGATCCTCAGCGTGCCGGCCACGGTGGCCATCGCCACGGTGCTCTACACCCTGCCGGCCAGGGCGCATCCGTCCGCCGTCTGACCCCGGCGGCTCCGGTTCCGCCCTGGAGGCCGGCAGGGCTCACAGATTTTTTCCTCCCCGTGCAATAAAATGCCCCGGCCGGCCGTTATCCAGGTGAACGAAGGCGGCCTGGACATGGGCCGCAAGCATGGAACGGAGGAAAGATCCTATGAAAAATCTGTCTGTAAAAAAGCTGGTCGGAATCGGCGTCGGCGCCGTTGCGGTGCTGGCCGTCCTCGCCCTGGTGGCCATCTTCGCCCTGCGGGTGGACAGCGCCGAGGCCCGGCAGATCGCCCTGGACGCCGCCGGGGGCGGAGAGGTCGTATCCCAGGAGACCAGCAGCGAGGGCCTCTGGAACGAATACAGCTACCAGATCGTCAACGGCGACACCTGGTATGACATCGAGATCAGCGGCTTCGGAAACATCACCGAGCTGGAGAGCGGTACCGGCCAGTATTTCCGGGACTGAACCCGCCCCGCAGCCGACGGCGGCCCTTGCGCCGCCCGGTCTCTTCCTGTATAATGGCAGGACAGACCGCGGCCCGGAGCCGCGTTTGCAGGAGGAATCATCCTATGACGGAAAAGGAAAAGATGCTGCAGGGGATGCTGTACGACCCAGCCCATGATGAGGCCCTGCAGGCAGAGATGGCCGCCTGCAAGGCCCTGTGCCGGCAGTTCAACCAGCTGGCCTATCAGACGGCGGACATCGAGCCGGCCCAGGCGCTGCTGCGCCGGCTGCTGGGCGCCGCCGGGGAGGGGCTGCGGATCGAGCCGCCCTTCTGGTGCGACT
>CAMMCS010000058.1 GCA_946494635.1 uncultured Oscillibacter sp.
TGGGCTTGCCCAGCAGCTCCTCCCCGTTCCACTGGACGGAGCCGGACTCCGCCTTCACCAGGCCGGTGATGGTCCGCAGGGTGGTGGACTTGCCGGCGCCATTGGCGCCGATGAGGGTGACGATCTTGCCGTCCGGCACCTCCAGGGAGATGCCCCGCAGGGCCTGGATGCCGCCGTAGGACACCCGCAGGTCTTGAATTTTAAGCATCCTCCGCCACCCCCAGGTACGCGTCGATGACGCGCTGATTGTTCTGGATCTCGGCCGGCGTGCCCTCGGCGATCAGCTTGCCGAAGTCCAGCACATAGATCCGGTCCGAGATGTCCATGACCAGGTCCATGTGGTGCTCGATCAGGAACACCGTCAGGCCGAACTTCTTCCGGATCTCCCCGATGAAGGCCGTCAGCTCGTCGGTCTCCTGGGGGTTCATGCCCGCCGCCGGCTCGTCCAGCAGCAGGAGCTTCGGCTCCGTGGCCAGGGCCCGGGCGATCTCCAGCCGCCGCTGCTTGCCGTAGGGCAGGGCGTCGGCCTTTTCGCCCCGCTGGTCCCAGAGGCCCACTTCCTTCAAAAGCTCCTCCACCCGGCTGCGCTGCTGCGCCTCTTCCCGCCGGTTCAGGCGGAAGGTGGCGGAGACCAGCCCGCCGGCGGTGCGGCAGTGCATGGCGGTGAGCACGTTGTCAAACACGCTCTGGGACTTCCACAGCCGGATGTTCTGGAAGGTCCGGGCCATGCCCATCCGGGTGATCCTGTCCGGCGTGGGGGCCAGGACTTTATCGGTGAAGGCCATGGGGTCCTGGGCCCGCAGCCGGGCTTTCCGCTCCTCCAGGGCCTTGTCGCAGGCCGCCTGCATTTTGGCCCGGAGCTCCGGGTCCTTCTGGGACTCCAGCTCCTTCAGGGCCTCCGGATCGCGCAGGTCGGGCCGGGCGGTGTAGAGGTCTGCGTGCTCCCCCTTGTAGAGCTTTTTCATCTTGCCCTGGGGATGGTTGCGAATGATGGTGTCTCCCAGGAAAGACACCCGCCCGTTGGTGGGCTGGTACACGCCGGTGACCACATTGAAGGCGGTGGTCTTGCCGGCGCCGTTGGGGCCGATCAATGCCACGATCTCCCCCTGGTCGATCCGGAGGTTCAGATTGTCCACCGCCACCACGCCGCCGAACTGCATGGTGACGTTTTCCACATTCAATACCTGCTGGCTCATTTCCCGGCCGCCTCCTTCCTGGAGCGCTTCGGCCTGCGGTTCAGGAGATCCGGCAGCTCCTTATCGCCCATGAGCCCCCGGCGGAAGAACAGCACGATCACCATGATGATGACGGAGAACACCGCCATGCGGAAGCCGTTCTTGAAGATCCCCGGGGCGCTGATGCCCAGGAAGGTGCCGGAGTCCAGCCCCCGCAGCAGCCACTCGGAGCTGAAGATATACAGGAAGCTGGCGATCACGGACCCGGAGATGGAGCCGATGCCGCCGATCACCACGATCAGCAGGATCTCATAGGTCATGGAGCTCTTGAAGGACGCGGCGGCGATGGTGCCGTTGTACATGGCCAGCATCCCCCCGCCCACACCGGCGAAGAAGGAGCTGATGATGAACGCCATCCGCTTGTGGCGGGCCAGGTTGATGCCCATGGCCTCCGCCGCCACCTCGTCGTCCCGGATGGCCTTGAAGGCCCGGCCGTAGGTGGAGTTGATCATCAGCACGATCACCGCGATCAGCAGCCCCGCCAGGACGATATAGCTGGTGGCGTTCTCAAAGTCCGGATAGCCCCGCAGCAGGTTGGAGCCGTTGGTGATGGGGCCCAGGGCGTTCCACTGGAAGAAGGCCCGCAGGATCTCCGCGAAGCCCAGGGTGGCGATGGCCAGGTAGTCGCTCTTCAGCCGCAGCACCGGCAGGCCGATGAGCCACGCCACGATGGCGGACAGGACGCCGCCCACCGCCAGGGCCAGCAGCATGCCCGCGGTGGTGCCCACCGTGTCCCCCAGGAAGCCGGAGAAGATCTCCGGCAGGGAGAACTGGACCAGGCCGCCGTCAAAATACTGGTACACGCCGGCCCGGCTGGCCACCGGGATGGTCAGCACGCCGTAGGCCATGGCCCCCAGCAGCATGAAGCCCGCCTGTCCCAGGGAGAAGAGGCCCGTGAAGCCGTTGAGCAGGTTCATGGACACGGCCACCAGGGCGTAGACCGTGGCCTTCTTGATGACCTTGACGGCGATGTGGTAGCTGGGCAGGGCCAGGTCCACTGCCAGGCTGGCCGCCAGCAGCACCACCAGCACCGCCGCCAGGAAGATGGTTTTCTTTCGAGATTTCGTCATGTTCTTCCCTCCTTACACCTTGTCGGTGACCTTTTCACCGAACAGGCCGGTGGGTTTGACGCACAGCACCACGATCAGCAGGGCGAAGGTGAACGCGTCAGAGAAGGTGGTGTAGCCCAGGCCCTTGATGAGCTCCTCGCACAGGCCGATGACGAAGGCGCCCACCACCGCCCCGGGAATGGAGCCGATGCCGCCGAACACCGCCGCCACGAAGGCCTTCAGCCCCGGCATGGAGCCGGAGGTGATGGCCACGGAGGGGTAGTTGGTAAAGTAGAGCAGCGCGCCCACCGCCGCCAGGAAGGAGCCGATCACAAAGGTCATGGAGATGACGGAGTTGATCTTAATGCCCATCAGCTGGGCGGTCTCGAAGTCCCGGGCCGCGGCGCGCATGGCCATGCCGATCTTGGTCTTCTGGATCAGGCACACCAGGATCACCACCAGGGCGATGGTGAGGACGGGGGTCACCACAGTCACCCGCTTGGTGGAGGCGCCCAGCACCATGATGTTCTCGGAGATCCAGGGGATGGGCACTGTCACCGGCTGGGGCACGCCGCCGGTGATGTAGAAGGCCAGGTTCTGGATGAGATAGCTGACGCCGATGGCGGAGATCATAAGCGACATCCGGGGCGCCGTCCGCAGGGGCTTGTAGGCCGCCCGCTCAATGACAAAGCCCAGCACCACCGTGGCGGCGATCACCAGGGGCAGCGCCAGGTACATGGGCATGGCGGTGGTGGAATAGACCATCACCAGCCCCGCCACCATGAACACATCGCCGTGGGCGAAGTTGATCAGGCGCAGGATGCCGTAGACCAGCGTGTAGCCAATGGCGATCAGGGCATACTGCCCGCCCACGGAGATGCCGTTGATCAAATAGGGAATCAATTCCTGCATGGGATAACCTCCTGTGGAAAAATCTGCGTCAGGCCGTCTGGCGGATCGGGCGCTTCCCGGCGCCGGCCTGCCGCAGCAGCCGTCATTTCCGCAAGCCCGGGATGCCTCCGGAGCCCCTGAAGGCCCTGGCAGGCCGCTCCGGCCCGCGGCCTTTTGCCGGAATCTCCGGCGCGCCGGGGGCGGACGCGAGGAAACGGGGGATGGCGGAGCGGGGCCCGCGCCATCCCCCGGCCTTTACGCAAACCGGATCACTCCACGCCCTGGACCGTGACGAAGTCCCAGGCGCCGGTCTCGGTGTTGGCCTGCTTGATATAGGCCTGGTCCCGCTTGGCGTCGCCGATCTCGTCAAACTCGATCAGGCCGCACACGCCCTCGTAGCTGACATTGGGCAGCGCCTCCAGCACGGCGGCGGGATCGGTGCTGCCGGCCAGCTTCAGCGCCTCCAGGGCGGTGAAGTAGGCGTCATAGCCCATGGCGGTGACAGCGGCCACCATGTCGTTGCCGCCGTTGTTGGTCAGGGCGTCGGGATTGGCGTTCATCCACTCCTTGATGCCCGCGTCGAAATCAGGGTCGCCGCCCTCCTGATAGAAGGTGGTCACCTCCACGCTGACGTTCTTGCCCACGGTGCTCTCCACCACCATGTTGTTGTCCCAGGTGTCAGAGCCCAGCAGGGAGCCCTCATAGTTCTGGGCGGAGGCCGCCTCGATGATCAGCTGGGCGTAGTTGGTGGACACGGGGGCGAAGATGACGCCGGCGCCGGCGCTCTTGGCGTTGTTGATATAGGAGACGAAGTTGGCGCTGCCCTCGGGGAAGTCCTCGGAGACCACAGTGCCGCCCAGGGCCTCAAACGCCTCGGTGAAATAGTACACCAGGCCCTGGTCATAGTCGCTGCCCAGCATGGCCAGGGTATAGGCGGTGTCCACGCCCAGGGTGTTGTAGGCGTAGCTGGCCAGGGCCGGGCCCTGGAAGGGATCGGTGAAGCAGATCCGGAAGTACACGCTGCAGTCGGTGGTCACCTGGGGGTTGGTGCAGGTGACGCCGATGGCGGGCACGCCGGCCTCCTCAAACACGGTGCCGCCGGCCATGGCCACGCCGGAGCCGTAGGAGCCCAGCACCACGGACACGTCCCGGTTCATCAGCTCGGCCGCCGCGGAGGGGCCGTTTTCGGGGGTGGTGCGGTTGTCCACGATCTCCAGCTGCACATCATAGGTGGTGCCGCCGATGTCCACAGTGGGCTGGACGTAGTTGGCGTACTGCATGCCCAGGATCTCCTGCTTGCCGCCGGCGCCGTTGTCGCCGGTCTGGGGCTCGTACACGCCGATGCGGACCACGGGGTTGCCGCTCTCGGAGGTGCCGCCCTCCCCGGCGTCGCCGGAGCCGCTGTCCCCGCCGCAGGCGGCGAGGCTCAGCATCATGGCCAGCGTCAGAATCAGCGCAAGAACCTTCTTCATAACTTCTTTTCCTCCTCTTCTTCTCAGATCGGGCCGGGGCCCTATCAGATATGATCGCATTTTACCGTGGTTCTCCGCAGTTTTCAAGGTGAATAATTGACAGAAAGTTTTCCGCGCCCGGGGCCGGAAGCGCCGGAATCTTTCCGTACATCCCGGCCAATCGTCCGCGTATCATGGACTATCCAAAATTTCCCCGGATAAATCACGCTCATTTGTCCGCTGTACAGGGACAGTTTCCTTTGGTGATTTTGCCCTCGCCCCAGGCGGGAACGGCGGGATTTTCCCGTCTTTTCCCGGGCGCCGGCCCTTCACAGCGGTAGGTTTCCCGGTTTTGCCGGAAAAAACCGGCCTCCCAGCAGGGGAAGGCCGGTTTCTGATTTACGGCGCGCCTCCCGCTTCCGCGGGCCCGCCGCCGGGCGCCGGGGCGTCGAACACAGTCAGGAACGCCTCCCGCTCCATGGTCTCGTGCTCCAGCAGGTAGTGGGCGACAGCCTCCAGCTGACGCCGGTGGGCCTTGAGGATGGACTCGCACCGGGCATAGGCCTCCGCCAGCATCCGCTTGACCTCCTCGTCGATCTGGGCGGCCACGGACTCGGAATAGCTGCGGCCCTGGGTCATGGTGCGGCCGATAAAGACCTCGTCGTGGCCGGACTCGAAGGCCACGGTGCCGATCCGCTCGCTCATGCCGTAGGTGGCGGCCATCCGCCGGGCCAGGTGGCTGGCCCGCTGGATGTCGTTGCTGGCGCCGGTGGAGATGTCCCCCAGGCACAGCTTCTCCGCCGCCCGTCCGCCCAGCAGGCCCACGATCTGATCCTCCATATACCGCTTGGAGAGGTAGGAGCGGTCCTCCTCCGGCAGGGAGATGGTCATGCCGCCGGCCTGGCCCCGGGGGACAATGGTGATCTGGCTCACCGGGTCCTGATCCGGCAGCACATGCATCACCACGGCGTGGCCCGCCTCGTGATAGGCGGTGAGCCGCCGCTCGTGCTCCGGGATCACCCGGCTCTTCTTCTCCGGCCCGGCGATGACCTTGATCTCCGCGTCCTTCAGGTCCTGCATGGTGATGAGCTTCCGGTCCCGGCGGGCGGCCAGCAGGGCGCCCTCGTTGATGAGGTTCTCCAGATCCGCGCCGGTGAAGCCCGGCGTGCCCTGGGCCAGCTTGCGCAGATCCACGTCCTCCGCCAGGGGCTTGCCCTTGGCGTGGACCTTCAGGATCTCCTCCCGCCCCCGGATGTCCGGCAGGCCCACATACACCTGCCGGTCAAACCGGCCGGGCCGCAGCAGGGCCGGGTCCAGCACGTCCGCCCGGTTGGTGGCCGCCAGGACCACCACGCCCTCGTTGGCGGCGAAGCCGTCCATCTCCACCAGCAGCTGGTTGAGGGTCTGCTCCCGCTCGTCGTGGCCGCCGCCCAGGCCCGTGCCCCGCTGGCGGCCCACGGCGTCGATCTCGTCGATGAAGACGATGGCCGGGGCGGTCTTTTTGGCCTGGTCAAACAGATCCCGGACCCGGCTGGCGCCCACGCCCACATACAGCTCCACAAAGTCGGAGCCGGAGATGGAGAGGAAGCCCACCCCGGCCTCCCCGGCCACGGCCCTGGCCAGCAGGGTCTTGCCGGTGCCCGGCGGGCCCACCAGCAGCACGCCCTTGGGGATCCGGGCCCCCAGGGAGAGGTATTTCTTCGGGTCCTTCAGGAACTCCACAATCTCCCGGAGCTCCTCCTTCTCCTCGTCGGCGCCGGCCACGTCGGCAAAGGTGACCTTTTTGTCCTTGTCTGTGAGGGTGCGGGTCCTGGCGGTCCCGAACCGGGCCATCCGGTCCGCCCCCGCGCCGCCGCCCTGGGAGCGGACCATGAGGAAGTACCACACCAGGGCGAAGAGCCCCACCGCCGCGATCATGGGCAGCAGCTCCATCAGCCAGTTGACCCGGACCGGCTCCGGATAGTCGTAGTGCTGGATGATGCCGGAGGCGTACTGCTCCTGCACCAGGTCGTTCAAATCGTCGTAAAAGAGCTGGAAGTCATAGAGCTCGTACCGGACGGTATTGCCGCCGTCCACGGGCTCCCGCAGCTCCATGGTCAGGGTGCCGCCGCTGTCAATGGTGAAGGACTGCACCTTCTCCTGCAAAAACAGCTGCCGGACCTGAGAGTATTCCATCTGCTCCCCGCCGCCGCTGCGCAGCAGCCAGCTGGCGCACAGCGCGATGACAACGATCAGCACCGCGAAACTCAGGTTGGACAGTTTGCTTTGCCTGCTCATGAACAAAGCCTCCTTTTTCGCCGTCCGGCGAAGTGGGTAGCGGCCGCCCGGCCGGGGCGCGCAGCCCCTGCCGGGAACCGGGCCGCCAGGCCGACGGATCCCGGCGGCCCGGGTGTCTCCCGCCCCTTCTCAGGGCCGGAGGGAATCCCTTATTTCCCGGAGTAGACCTCCGGCTTCAGCACCCCGATGTACGGCACGTTCCGGTACTGCTGGCAGTAGTCCAGCCCATACCCCACCACGAACTCGTCCGGCACCACGAACCCCGCCAGGTCGGCGGTGATGGCCTTGGTCCGGCGGGCGGGCTTGTCCAGCAGCGTCACGATGGTGATGGACGCCGCGCCCTTGGTGAGAAAATAGTCCCGCAGGAACGCCAGGGTGTTGCCGGAGTCCAGAATGTCCTCCACAATGATCAGGTGCCGTCCGGTGATGTCCTGCTGCAGGTCGTGGGTGATCTGCACCCGGCCGGAGGACACGGTGGCGTTCTGGTAGGAGCTGACGGCGATGAACTCCACGTCGCTCTTCACCTGGCAGGCCCGCACCAGGTCCGCCATGAACACAAAGGAGCCCTTCAGCACCCCCAGGAACAGGGGGTTTTTCCCCTGGAACCGGTCGTACAGCTCCGCTCCCATCTCCGCCACACGGGCCTTCAGCTCCTCCTCCGTCACCAGGACCTTGAGGATATCGCTTTCCATCTCACTTCTCATGGGTATTTCTCTCCTTCTCCGCTTCTTGAATCTGAACGAACCGGCAGGGCTCCCCCTCCGGTACGGAAAACGCCTCGTCCACCCCCAGCCGCCACACGGCGGCGAGACACCCCCCGGCGTAGATGGCCGGCAGCCGGTCCCGCTCCGCGAGGGAGATCCGGCGGTCCAGGCACAGCCGCTTGACGCTGCGGCCGCCGCCGTGGGTCTCCGGCAGATGGAGCCGGTCTCCGCCGCCGCAGGGGGCTACCGCCACATGCTCCCAGTCCGGGCCGGCCTTCAAGGCAAGGCCCGTCCCCACGGGGCGATCCCGCAGGGTCAGGGTGTAATCCCCCCACTGGAGGGGGCAGTCCTTCACCAGCTCTGCCCGGGAGAGGGGAGGCGGCAGGGTCTCCAGCATCAGGCGGGAGGCTGCCAGCCGGGCAGTCACCCCGTGGGGCAGGCTAATCCGGGCGTCATTTCCGTGATGGGCCCACAGGCGGTTCAATGCTTCCAGGTGAACGGCTCCGACATCCTTCCGGCCCACGCCCAGCAAGTCGAACATGCCCAGAAGCACCCGGTGCCGCAGGAACTCCGGCACCTCCGCCAAGTCCCCCAGCCGGATGGTCACCCGTCCCGGCTGCACGGAGGCCCGGCGCAGGAATCGCTCTGTCAAATCCTCCATGCCGGACTCCATCTCCCGCAGCCGGCGGCCGGCGCCGTTGATGTGCTCCACGGCCCTGGGGTTGATCTGCTTCAGGCGGGGCAACACCTTCAGCCGGAGGAAGTTCCGGGCCGCGGCGTCCGGGTCTGCGTTGGTGGAATCCTCCACATGGGGGATGCCGTGGGCGGCGGCGTAGGCCGCCAGCTCCGCCCGGGTCACGTCCAGCAGGGGCCGGTAAATGCCGTCCTGCTGATACGCCATGCCGGCGAGGCCCGCCGCGCCGGTGCCCCGGATCAGGTTGAAGAGGATGGTCTCTGCGTTGTCGTCGGCGTGGTGGGCGGTGTAGATTTTCGCATAAGGGCCCAGCTTCTCCGCCTCCCGGCGGAGGAACGCGTACCGCAGGTTCCGGGCCGCCTCCTCCAGGGAGAGGCCCTCCCGCTCCGCCAGGCCCCGGACGTCGCCGGAACCGGAGACAAAGGCAATGTCATGGGCTTCACACCAGTCCCGGACGAAGGCCTCGTCCCGGTCGGATTCCGCCCCCCGGAGATGGTGGTTGAAGTGGGCGGCCGCCAATCCGGCCTCCCGCTCCCGGCACCACCGGGCCAGCAGGTCCAGCAGGCACATGGAGTCCAGCCCCCCGGACACGGCGCACAGCGCCGGCCGGCCCCGGGCCGGCAGCGCCCACCGGGGGCAGCGGGAGAGCAGTTCCTCCATGTCCGCACCTCACTTCTCAAAAACGGGCCTCAGTCCTCGTCATACCTCGTATCAAGCGTAGAAAACTGCGTATATTCCGGCATCCACCGCAGCTCCTCCCCACGGCGCGCCAAAACGCGCCGCGGAGAACCCCGGTGGCCACTGACCGGGGGCAGACGCAGTCCGCCCCCTGCGAGGTTTTGGCTCCGCCAAAACGCTCGGCGCGCTGCCGCGCGGCTCCGCTTTGTGGAGCAAATAACCTTAGTCCTCGTCGTACCGCGTATCCAGTGTCGAGAACTGCGTGTACTCCGGCATCCAGCGCAGCTCCACTTTGCCGGTCTCGCCGTGGCGGTTTTTCGCCACGATGCACTCGGCGATGTTGTGCTTTTCCGAGTCCTCATTATAATAATCGTCCCGGTACAGAAACAGCACGATGTCCGCGTCCTGCTCGATGGCGCCGGACTCCCGCAGGTCCGACAGCATGGGCCGCTTGTCGTCCCGCTTCTCGTTGGCGCGGGACAGCTGGCTCAGGCAGATCACGGGGACGTTCAGCTCCTTGGCCATGATCTTCAGCATCCGGGAGATGTCGGACACCACCTGCTGGCGGTTCTCATTCCGGGAGCCGCTTCCCCCCGCGGAGGTCATCAGCTGCAGGTAGTCGATGACCACCAGGCCCAGGTTGTCCAGCCGGCGGCACTTGGCGTTCATGTCCGCCACGGACAGCATGGGGTTGTCGTCGATCCGGATGTCCACCTTATTCAAAATCGTGGCCGCGCCGGCGATCTTCTCCCAGTCGGTCTCCCGCAGGGCGCCGGTCTTCAGGCGGTTGTTCTCCACCAGGCCCTCGGAGGCCAGCAGGCGGGTGGCCAGCTGCTCCCGGCTCATCTCCAGGGAGAACACCGCCACCGTCTTGCGGACGGACTTGGCCACGTTCAGCGCCACGTTCAGTGCAAAGGAGGTCTTGCCCATGCCGGGCCGGGCCGCCAGCAGGATCAGGTCCGACTTGTTCAGGCCCGTGATCTTCTGGTCCACCGCGGAGAGGCCCGTGGAGAGGCCCGGCAGGTGGTTCTCGCTCTCGCTCATCTCCCCCAGGCGGTCCAGCACCTCCGGCAGCACCTGCCGCAGGGGCACCATGTCCTGGGCGCTCTGGCCCCGGCGGACGGCGTAGACCTTCTGCTCCGCCGCCTCCAGGATGGCGGACGCCTCGCCCACGCCCTCCTGCACCATGGCGGTGATCTCGGCGGCCGCCTGGGCCACGCCCCGCAGCAGCGCCTTGTCCCGGACGATGGCCGCGTACTCCATCACGTTGGCGCTGGTGGGGGTAATCTCCATCAGCTGGGCCAGGTAGGACCGGGTGGTCTGGTCGTCATAGGTGCCGTTTTTCTGCATCTCCTCGCACACCGTGATGCCGTCGATGGGCCTGGCATAGGTGAACATGGAGTAGATGGTCTCAAAAATCTCCCGGTTCTGGCGGAGGTAGAAGTCCGCCGGGCGGAGCTTTTCCACCACGTCCTTGACGCAGTCCGCGTCGATGAGCATGGAGCCCAGGACGGCCTGCTCCGCCTCCAGGGAGTGGGGCATCTGCCGGAGGAGTAAATCTTCGTTTGCCATCTTGGT
>CAMMCS010000059.1 GCA_946494635.1 uncultured Oscillibacter sp.
GACCGGGTAGGCCGGCTGGCGGTGTGCATGATCCTCTTCTGCCTGGAGATGTCCGTGTGCGCCCTGCTGGACACCTATGTGGAGCGGATCAACCGGGATGCGCTCTATGATGTGCTGGTACGCATGGCCCGCCCGCTGGTGTTCGGCCCGCTGTGGCTGCTGCTGCGCCGCCGCCTGCCCCGGGAGCCGGTGGCGCTCTCCCGGCGGCTGTGGAAGCTGGTGCTGGGCCTGGCGGCCATGCCCCTGTGCGCCCTGGTCGCCGTGGTGCTGCTGACCTTCCGGCGGTACGAGTCCGCCGAGGTCTATGCCGTGGCCATGAACCAGGGCATGGTGGTGCTGCCCTTCGCGCTGCTGACCTCCCTGGTGCTGCTGCTGGCCATCCTGACTCTGGCCGACCACGAGCGGCTGGAGCAGGCTGGCCGCCTGGCGGGCCTGCGGGAGGTCTACTACCAGGGCCTGCGGCAGCAGGAGACCCAGGTGCGCCGTCTCCGCCACGACCTGCGGAACCATCTGACAGCGGTCCGGGGCCTTCTGGAGCAGGGGGATGAGCAGGGGGCCATCCGCTATCTGGACCAGGTCACCGGCTCCCCGGCTCTCCGGGGGACCCGGCGCCTGTGTGAAAATGAAGCGGCCAACGCCGTCCTCACCGCCAAGGCGGAGGCCATGGAACGGGAGGGGATCGCCGCGGACTTTGCCGTCTCCCTGCCGGCAGAGCTGCCGGTGGCGGACATGGACCTGTGCGCCCTGCTGGGCAATGCCCTGGACAACGCCATCGAGGGGAGCCAGGGTAAGGCGGACCGGCAGGTCACCGTCCGCTGCAAGGCGGACAAGGGCCTCTTCATGCTGCGGGTGGAGAACACCCTGGGCGGCGAGGTGAAGCCGGATCTTGTCACCACCAAGGCGGACAAGGCCGCCCACGGCTTCGGCATCCCCGGGATGCGGGAGATCGCGGAGCGCTACGGCGGCACCCTGGATGCCGGGGTGCGGGAGGGCCGGTTCGAGCTGGTGGTATGCCTGCGGGCAGAACCTCCCCGGCAGGGCGGGGAAGGCGCCGCTGCGGCAGGGAGGCCGTAGCGGCGCGGAAGCGGGGCAGCGGCCCCCGGCGTTTGCCGGGGGCCGCTGTTCATTGCTGTTGGAGGGAGCCCGGGCGAAGCTCAAAAGCGGTCAGGCTCCGCCGGCATCCGTTTTTCTCATAGAACGCCTCTGCCTCCGGCTGGGCGCCGAAGTACAGCAGCGTGGGCGTATTCTCCCCGGCCAGCCGGAGGAGCCTGCTGCCGACGCCCCGGCGCTGATACGCCGGCAGCACCAGAAGCTCCGTGATGGTGCCGAAAATGCATCCGTCCGTAAGGATCCGCAGGCAGCCCGCCAGCCGCCCGCCGGCCCAGGCAGTGATGTTCAGCGTCCGCCCCAGAGCCGCCCCGGTCTTTTCCGCGTCATAGTCCCCCGGCCAGACCTGATTCACCAGCTCCAGAAACTGCTCCGCCGAAAGGGCCCGGTCATCCACGATATATTCCATAGCGATATCCTCCTGTGCATCTTGCGCTTTCCCGGCCGGCGGCGTCACGCCTCCGCGATCTCCCGCATCAGCGCGATCTCCCGGGCGTAGCCGGGCAGGTCGTTGGGGGTCTCCAGGCAGAAGGGCAGGCCCTGCAGCGCCGGATGGCGGACGATTCGCCCCAGGGCCTCCAGCCCGATGGTCCCCTCTCCCAGGCAGGCGTGGCGGTCCTTGCGGCTGCCGGGGGGATTTTTGCTGTCATTTAAGTGGATGGCCTTCAGGCGGCGGAGGCCGATGATCCGGTCGAATTCCGCCAGCACCCCGTCCAGGTCGTGGATGATGTCGTACCCGGCGTCGGACACATGGCAGGTGTCCAGGCAGACTCCCATCTTGTCAGAGCACTCCACCCGGTCCAGGATGGCCCGCAGCTCCTCAAAGCGGCCGCCCACCTCGCTGCCCTTGCCGGCCATGGTCTCCAGCAGGACGGTGGTGGACTGGTCCGGCCGGAGGATGGCATTGAGGCCGTCCGCGATCAGGGCTATGCCGGCCTCCGTCCCCTGGCCCACATGGCTGCCGGGGTGGAAGTTGTAGTACTGTCCCGGCAGATGCTCCAGCCGGCGGAGATCGTCCGCCATGGTCTCCCGGGCAAAGGCGCGGTTTTTCTCCTCCGTGCCGCAGAGGTTCAGGGTGTAGGGGGCGTGGGCGACAATGGGGCCAAAGCCGCGCTGCCCCAGCAGCTCCCGCAGGGCCGCGGCGTCCGCCTCGTCCAGATCCTTGGCCCGGCTGCCCCGGGGATTGCGGGTGAAGAATTGAAAGGTGTTGGCCCCCAGCTCCAGCGCCTGGCGGCCCATGGCCGCAAAGCCCTTGGAGGAGGAGAGATGGCATCCGATATACAGCATGGCAGACCTCCCGGAATCCCCGGCGGACTGTGCCGGGGAGATGTATGCCTATCATACCACAGACAGGCGCCGGAGGCACCGGCAAAAGCAACAAAATCCAGCGGAGCGGGCAGCCCCTCCCGGCCAAAAGCAAGGCGGCGGAGACCCCGGGCCGGAGTCCCCGCCTGTATCATCATGTTTATCGGATCATGCCGGGCGCCGGAAAACCGGCGGCTTCGCCCGGCGGAAGCCTCAGATGTCTTTGGAAAATGGGCCGGCGTCATGTCCGGCGATGTACAATTCCTCCGCCTTCTGCTGGGCGTCAATCAGTCTGGCCCGCAGCCGGCGCAGGGATTCTTCAGCGTCGGTGATGGCGTTGAAGAGCACCAGATACTCCTTGGAAAGATTCTGCATGTTGTATTCACCCTTTCTAATTCTCCCAAGATATGGGAGCTGCCTTTATCATACACGAACCCGCAGGGAGTTTCTGTCTGAATCTGTCGAGACTGTCGGGGTTTTGAAAAAAATTGAGGGAACCTGCACAATCCACCGGAATTTCTGGGGATTGTGAAAAAACGCCGTCCTTTTTCGGGAAATCTGACGTCCTTTTGCCCCGTGCGGCCGCAAAAACGCGGACCCGCGCATTTTGCGCGGGCCCGCGGGGATGGTTCGGTTTTCTCAGGCCTCTTCCTGGTCCAGGGTCCGCAGGCCTGCGACGCTCTCCACCGGCAGGGAGAATACCAGGGCCTGGGCCGGGGTCTGGGCGCCGGCCTTGGACATGATGGCTTTCATGATGGCGTTCTTGGTCTCATTTTTGGTCAGGATCAGCAGAATCTCCCGCTCCGACGCGATGGACACGCCGAAAAACTTCCTGGCAAGCTCCATGCCGGTGCCCTTGGCGTGAAGCACCGTGCCGCCGGCGGCGCCGGCCTCCCGGGCCGCATCCATTACCTGGTCAGTAGCTCCCTGATTGGCAATCACGATGATCAGATTATGGGTGATCTCCCGTTCCATAGCAGCTTCTCCCTCCTGTCCGTGCAGCAGATATTCTTTTGCGGTGGTCCCGCCGATACTGTTCACCGGCAGCGTCATTAAAATCCCCTGGCCGGGCACATCCAGCCACAGCTCCCGGGCCGCCTGCCGGACCATTTTGGGAGAACGGGGTGCCACGCAGAACAGCACAGCCTTCTCCGTGGCCTCCAGCCCCAGGAAGTCCAGCACCTCCGTGGCAGCGGTGCCCTGGCCCAGGGCCGTCAGCACCAGGGGAATCCCGTGGGAGCGGAACCAGTCGGAAAACGCCTCGGACCGGGTCCGGTCCGTGATGGTAATGATCAGGTCAACGCCCTGCATAGCGGTATCTCCTCTCCTTGTGATGTGGGTGCTGCGCCTCTCACAACTCGATAATCTCCTCTTCGGCGGCAGGGGCAGGGGACGGGGCAGGCGCCCGCCGCAGCTTGTACTGATACAGAAGGCCCAGCATCTGGATGGTCAGCAGGGGGGTCATGGCCACCATGGACACCACGCCGAAGGCGTCCGTCACCACATTGCCGCCCAGGGCCTCGCAGGCCCCCTGGGCAAAGGGCAGCAGGAAGGTGGCCGTCATGGGGCCGGAGGCCACGCCGCCGGAGTCAAAGGCGATGGCGGTGAAGATCTTGGGCACGAAAAAGGACATGACAATGGCGGCCAGATAGCCCGGCACCACCAGATAGAAAATGGAGATCCCGGTCATCACACGGAACATGGCCAGGCCGATGGAAACCGCCACGCCGATGGAGAGGCTGGTGCTCATGGCCTTGCCGGGAATGGCGCCGGAGGTGATCTCCTCCACCTGTTTGTTCAGCACATGGACCGCAGGCTCCGCCTGTACGATGAACCAGCCCATCAGCATGCCAATGGGGATCAGGACCCAATTCCACTCCAGCGCCGCGATCTGCCGGCTGATGGAGCTGGCGGCGGGGAGAAAGCCCACATTGGCGCCGGTGAGAAACAGCACCAGGCCCACATCAGTATATAGGATTCCCACCAGGATTTTCAAGACCTTTTTCCGCCGCAGCCGCAGGGAAATCACCTGGAACACGGCAAAAAACACCGCGATGGGTGCCAGGCACACCGCAACCTCCCACAGGTAGGCCGGCAGCTCCACCTGGAACAGCTGCCAGAGGGCCCGGCTGTCCGCCACCGCCGGGATCTCCGCCGGCGTGTATACCCCGGCCCCCGGAAAGACCAGGGACAGCACCATCACCGCCAGGATGGGGCCGATGGAGCACAGGGCCACCAGGCCGAAGCTGTCCTGGGCGGCGTTTTCGTCGCTGCGGATGGAGGCCACGCCCACACCCAGCGCCATGATGAAAGGCACCGTCATGGGGCCGGTGGTGACGCCGCCGGAGTCAAAGGCAATGGCCAGGAAATCCGCAGGCACAAAGGCCGCCACGCCGAACACCGCGATGTAAAAGCACACCAGCATCCACTTCAGGGGGATCCGGAACAGAATCCGCAGCATGGCAATCACCAGGAAAATACCCACGCCCACAGCCACCGCCCCTACCAGGACGGCGTTGGGCACGCCGGGGACCTGTTCCGCCAGCACCTGCAGGTCCGGCTCTGAGATGGTGACAATGACGCCCATGAGAAATCCCACTGCCACGATCACCCACAGCTTCCGGGACCGGGTCATGGCGGCGCCCACCCGTTCGCCGATAGGCGTCATAGCCGTGTCAGCCCCCAGGGAAAACAGGGCGATGCCCAGGATCACCATGGCCGCGCCCAGAAGAAAGGCCAGCAGGGTCTCCGTGGGGATGGGGGCGGCGGTAAAGCTGAGGATCAGCACGATCACCACGATGGGCACCACGGAGGCCAGCGCCTCCCGCAGCTTCTCCCACAAAATGATCTTGCTCTGCCCCAGCCGCTCCCGCCACTGGTCTCGTCTCTTCCACGGCAAACTCATCACCTCTCTAAAAATTCAAGCAATTCCTATAGTTATTTTATAATACCATAAATTTTGCTTTATTTGTTGCAAAAATTAATGAATTTACGAAATCTTAACAATCGCGGCAGACTTCCATTTTCCTCCGATCTGTGCTATGCTGTACAAAACAGCTGAGGAGGCCCTTCTGTGAAAAAAAGCATTTACGATGAGGAAATCTTTTTTGAAAAATACGCGCAGATGGACCGCTCCCGCCTGGGCCTGGCCGGCGCCGGGGAGTGGCCGGCGCTCCGGTCCCTTCTGCCGGACTTTTCCGGCAAGCGGGTGCTGGACCTGGGCTGCGGCTACGGCTGGCACTGCGTCTATGCGGCGGAGCACGGTGCCGCCTCTGTCACAGGCGTGGATCTTTCAGAGCGGATGTTGGCGGTGGCCAGGCAAAAGACCGCCTTTTCCAATGTGACCTATCTCCGCATGGACATGGCGGCCATCGCCTTCCCGCCGGACAGCTTTGACGTGGCCCTCAGCTCTCTGGCCATCCACTACCTCCCCTCGTTCACAGATTTTCTGGAGCGGGTCCGGCAGTGTCTGGTGCCCGGCGGGGATCTGGTGTTCTCTGTGGAGCATCCCATCTTCACCGCCGCCGGCCCCCAGGACTGGTACTACGGCCTGGACGGTGCCCCTCTCCACTTTCCCGTGGACCGCTATTTTGAGGAGGGGCCCCGAAACGCCAGGTTCCTGGAGGAGGATGTGCTGAAATATCACCGCACCCTCACCACCTATCTGGATGGGCTGCTCACCGGCGGCTTCCAGCTGCTGCGGGTGGTAGAGCCCCAGCCTCCGGCGGAGCTCCTGGATAAGCCGGGCATGCGGGATGAGCTCCGCCGGCCCATGATGCTGCTGGTGGCGGCGCGAAAGCTGCCGGCGCCCGCCGCAGCCCGCCCGTAACAAAATCGCCGCCTGACGCGGCTTCATAAAACAGAAAGGAAGGATTTCCATGAAAACCGGCCTGGTTCTGGAGGGCGGCGCCCTGCGGACCATTTTCTCCTCCGGCGTGTGCGACGCATTTTTGTACGAAAACCTGCCCATGCCGGACTACACCATCGGCGTCTCCGCCGGCATCGCCTACGGCGTCAGCTACCTCTCCCGGCAGATGCGGCGGAACCTCCAGCTGCTGATGCACTACGCCAACGACCGGCGGTATATGGGCTGGGGGAATTTCTTCGATCCCCGGAACCGCAGCTACTTCGGGCTGCGCTTCGCCTATGAGACCATCCCCAATGAGCTGGTGCCCTTTGACTATGACGCCTTTGCGGACTATCCCGGCACGGCGGAGGCAGTGGTCACCAACCTCTTGACCGGTCAGGCGGAATACCGGGAGGTCCCGCGGCGGGACGAGCGCTTCCTGCTTCTGCAGGCCACCTGCGCCATGCCCGTCCTGTTCCAGCCCATCCGGCTGGACGGCGGCATCCCCTATCTGGACGGCGGCTGCTCCGACGCCATCCCCTGGAAGCGGGCGCTGGAGATGGGCTGCGACCGGGTGGTGGTGGTGCTGACCCGGGAGCGGAGCTATCAGAAGGAGCCGGAGCGGCTGATGCCCCTCTTCCAGCGGGTCTACCGCAAATATCCGGCGTTTCTGGAGGATCTGCGGACCCGGGCGGAGCGTTATAACCAGTGCCGAGCGGAGCTGTTTGCTCTGGAAGCGGAAGGGAAGGTACTTGTCATCGCGCCGGAGGACACCCGGGGCTTCTCCCGGACGGAGCGGGACCGGAAAAAGATCCTGGCCCTGTGGCAGGAGGGCTTTTTTGCCGGACGCCGGGCCGCGGAGGCGGTGCGGGCCTTCTGGACGGAGCCGGCCGCGGCAGAATCCTGAATCTCATACGGGGGATCGCCCGAAAGGGCGGTCCCCCTGTTTTTATCAGCTGCAAAAAGGCATCTGTTTTGCACAAGGGGGGCTCAGTCCATTCGCACATTTTTCGATCATTTTACGCAAATTTTACAGAATCCTAAAAATATTCTTTTCAATGATAGCGGTTACATATATAATGGTAGCGGTCTTACACATCATTCGGCCGGCACCCGCCGGCGCTGAACACCGGGAAAGGAAACGAGAATATGGACATTTTCTCCGTTTTTACCCTCTGCGGCGGTCTGGCCTTTTTTCTGTACGGCATGACTGTCATGTCCAAAAGCCTGGAAAAGATGGCCGGCGGCAAGCTGGAGCGGATGCTCAAGCGTATGACCTCCAACCCCTTCAAAAGCCTGCTGCTGGGTGCCGGCATCACCATCGCCATCCAGTCCTCCTCTGCCATGACGGTGATGCTGGTGGGCCTGGTGAACTCCGGCGTCATGGAGCTGAGCCAGACCATCGGCGTCATCATGGGCTCCAACATCGGCACCACCCTGACGGCGTGGATCCTCTCCCTCACCGGCATTGAGAGTGAGAATGTCTTTGTGAATCTCCTGAAGCCGGAGAGCTTCTCCCCCCTGGTGGCCCTGGCGGGCATCCTGCTGATTATGGGCTCCAGGCGCCAGCGGCGCCGGGACGTGGGCCGGATCATGATGGGCTTTGCCATTTTGATGTACGGCATGGAGCTGATGGGCGACGCCGTCAGCCCCCTGGCGGAGATGCCCCAGTTCTCCGGCCTCCTGACCGCCTTTGAAAATCCCCTGCTGGGCGTGCTGGTGGGTACGGTGTTTACCGGCATCATCCAGTCCTCCGCCGCCTCCGTGGCAATTCTGCAGGCCCTCTCCCTCACCGGCTCCATCACTTACGGCATGGCCATTCCCATCATCATGGGGCAGAACATCGGCACCTGCGTCACGGCCCTCATCAGCTCCATCGGCGTCAACCGCAACGCCAAGCGGGTGGCGGTGGTCCATATCTCCTTCAACGTGATCGGCACCACGGTGTGCCTGATCCTCTTCTACGGCGGTGACCTGCTTTTCCACTTCGGCTTTATGGATCAGCCGGTGGGCGCCGTGGGCATCGCCTTCTGCCACACGGCCTTCAATGTGTTTACCACGGCCCTGCTGCTGCCCTTCTCCCGCCAGCTGGAAAAGCTGGCGCGGAGACTGGTGCGCAGCGAGACCGTGAGCGGGGATCTGGCCATCCTGGACCCGCTGCTGCTGCGAACCCCCGGTGCGGCGGTCAGCGAGAGCGTCGCCGTTGCAGGCCGTATGGGACAAGCCGCCTGGGAGAACCTGCACCTGGCCATCCGGCAGCTGTCCGACTATAGCCGGCAGCGGGAGGAGGAGATCCTGAAGGCAGAGGACAAGCTGGACACCTATGAGGACCGGCTGGACAACTACCTGGTGGAGGCGTCCCAGCACGGCCTCTCCAGCCAGGATATGAACACGGTTTCCCGCCTGCTGCGGGCGGTGGGAGATTTTGAGCGGATCGGCGACCACGCCGTGAACATCCAGGAATCCGCCCAGGAGCTTCACGACAAGGGGCTTCGCTTCTCCGACCACGCCCAGGAGGAGCTGCGGGTCCTGCTGGACGCGCTGGAGGAGATCCTGGACCTGACCCTCCGGGGCTTTCTGGAGGATGACGCCGCCCTGTGCCGGCAGGTGGAGCCCCTGGAGGAGACCGTGGACCAGCTGATCCAGGAGATCCGTACCCGCCACATCCAGCGGCTCCAGGCGGGACAGTGCACCATCGAGCTGGGCTTTGTGCTCAGCGACCTGCTGACCAATCTGGAGCGGGTGTCCGACCACTGCTCCAACATCGCCCTCAGCGTCATCCAGGAGCAGGACGGCGGCGCGGGCCAGCACGCCTCCGCCCAGGAGCTCAAGGCCGCCGGCTCCTTCGGCGAGGACCTGCGCCGGGATCAGCGGAAATACCGCCTTCCGGAGGCCTGACATACCCGGAAATACGCCCCGGCGCCTCCGGCGCCGGGGTTTTTCTGCGCCCAGCCGCCGGTTTCTCTGGCCACCCAGGTATAGCCGTCCCCTGTCGGAGGAAAGATATCCCTATCTCACCGAAAACAGGAGGAACCTCTATGTCACAGACGCTCAAAAACAGCGAGACGCTGAAAAACCTCATGCGGGCCTTTGCCGGCGAGAGCCAGGCCCGGAACCGCTATACCTTCGCCGCCTCTGTCTGCCGCCAGCAGAAGCTGCATGTGGTAGAGGCGGTGTTCCGTTTCACCGCCGACCAGGAGAAGGAGCACGCGGAGATCTTCTACAACCACATGAAGGAGCTGGCTGGCCAGACCGTAGCCATTGACGGCACCTACCCCGTGGACCTGACCAACGATGTGAAGGAGCTGCTGCGCAAGGCCCAGCACAACGAGTACGAGGAGCACGACCCCATCTATAAAACCTTTGGGGACACGGCGGAGCGGGAGGGGTTTTCCGCCGCGGCGGCCTCCTTCCACAAAATTGCGGAGATCGAAAAGCTCCACGGCAACCGCTTCGGCTGCCTGGCGGATCTGCTGGAGCAGGGGAAGCTCTTTGTATCTGATGTGAAGTGCGCCTGGATGTGCCTGAATTGCGGCCATGTCTTTGAGGGGACTGCCGCTCCCAAGCTCTGCCCGGTGTGCCAGCACGATCAGGGGTTCTTCATCCGGCTGGAAATGGCACCCTGGACCGCTGCCGGCCTCAAATCGTAAGCGGGCATCCGAAAAACGAATATTCAGTCGAATATTCACTTTGAATATTCACAAAACTGGAAGATCGCACAAAATCCCCCGGAATATCCGGGGGATTTTTCCCATTCTTTTGGCCGCTCTGCTAAGCAAAGCAAATAAATATTCATTTTGTTGCGGAAATCTATTGACATCCAGGCGGGAACGTGATAAGGTAGCCATATTCCACGGGAGGATTCCCCTTTCGCGGGACTTTCAGGAAACTGCCCCGCATCTGCGGGAGCTTGAATCAAGGGAGATTGGATCAGATGAAGAAGTTTTTTGCACTGCTGCTGACGCTGGCCATGGTGCTGTCCCTGGCAGCCTGCGGCGGCACCGATGAGGAAACCCCCGACGCCGCTACCGATGACACCCAGACGGAGGAGCCCGCCGGTGAGACCGCCGGCAACGCCGTTTCCACCGAGTACGGCGACTTCACTGTTGTGGAGGCGGGCAAGCTCCACATGTCCACCAACGCCGCCTTCCCGCCCTACGAGATGACCACCGACGACGGCGGCTTCGAGGGCATCGATGTTGAGGTGGCTGACGCCATCGCCCAGAAGCTGGGCCTGGAGCTGGTTGTGGACGACA
>CAMMCS010000060.1 GCA_946494635.1 uncultured Oscillibacter sp.
GCGGGGTGAACGGATTCATCCTGCTCAACCGCATGACGCCGTTCACCGTGGCGGATCTGACGATTTTTCAAACCGGGATCAGCACGGTGCCCAACTACCTCTCCACCGGATATATTATCCTGCTGATCTCCGCCCTGGCGCTGGTGGCGGTGGGACTTGCCCTCCTCTTTTGGAAGGGGCCCCGCAGCAGCCAGCCCCCGCGGGCCCGCCTGCTTGCCGGCGCCGCGGCAGCGGCCGTATCCGGCCTGCTGCTGGGCGGCTGCTGCGCGCTGGCTTTTGCTGTGGGAGACCTGTCCCATCAGTTTGCCAACCTGGCCTATGCCTATGAGGACTACGGTTTTTCCTACTGCTTTCTGCAGACCTGGCTGAACCGGGGGATCCGGCGCCCGTCCGGTTACAGCCAGGCGGCCGTAGAGAAGATCTGCAAAACGGCGGAGGAGGGGACGGCTGGAGATGCGGCCCAGGCGCAGCCGGATGTCAATGTGGTGTTCATCCAGCTGGAGTCCTTTATTGATCCGTCGCTGATCCGGGGGCTGGAGCTGTCAGAGGATCCGGTGCCCAACTGGACGGCGATGAAGGCGCAGTATTCCTCCGGTTACCTGACGGTTCCGGTGGTGGGCGCCGGCACGGCCAATACGGAGTTCGAGGTGCTCACCGGCATGAGCACCCGGTTTTTCGGGCCCGGGGAATATCCCTATCAGACCTGCCTGACAGATGAGGCGGTGGAGTCAGTCGCCTATGATCTGAAGGAAAACGGCTATGCCGCCCATGCCATTCACAACCACCAGGCATCCTTCTACAGCAGGAATGAGGTGTATCCGAACCTGGGGTTTGACGACTTTACGGCCCTGGAGTATATGCCCCAGGTGGAAAAGACCCCCACCAACTGGGCCACGGACGGGATTTTGAAGGAAGAGATCCTCCAGGCGCTGGACGTGACGGAGGATCAGGCGGACCTGGTATTCACTGTGACAGTCCAGAGCCACGGGAAATATCCCGCAGACCCGGTGCTGGAGGACCCGGCGGTTACGGTGGAAACGTGCCCTGACGAGGATTACCGCTACGCAATCGAGTATTATGTGAATCAGCTCCATGAGGTGGACGCCTTCCTGGGCGAGCTGACAGCGGAGCTGGCGGCGCGGGAGGAGCGGACGGTACTGGTTCTCTACGGGGACCATCTGCCGGCCCTGGACCTGAAGGCGGCGGACCTGGAGAGCGGCAGCCTGTACCGCACGGAGTACATTCTCTGGGACAACTTCGGCCTGGAACAGCAGGACGAGAACCTGGCGGCCTATCAGCTCTCAGCTGCTGTCCTGGCCCGATTGGGGATTACCACCGGCCTGATGAACAGCTTCCACCAGACCTATCGGGCGCGGCCGGACTACTGGCAGAGCCTGCGGCTTCTGGAATACGACGCCCTGTACGGCGCGGGCTACCAGTACGGGGAGCGGGGCCGGTACCAGCCGGCGGAGATGGAAATGGGCATGGTGCCCATTGTGATCACCGGGATGCGCCCCCAGGGGGAGAACTGGCTGATCCTGGGGGAGAACTTCACCCCTTACTGCGTCGTGACGGAAAACGGCGCGCGGCGGGAGACCGAGTATGTGTCCCCGAAGCTGCTGCGGGTTACTGAGGCGCTGGACGCCACGGACTACCGGGATCTGGAGATCCTGGTGGTGGACCGGCATAACGAGGTGCTCAGCGGTACGGAGTAGCCGCGGATCCCGGGCACATCCCCCAAACGTACGATCTGCACAGGCGGATTTTGTTTGCATGGAAACTGAAGCGGCGGGGCATAGCCCCGCCGCTTCGCCCTTTTATTTGCCTGCCTCAGCCCGCAGCCGCAGCTGCTCTGCCGTAATGGCGTAGCCGGCCTCGGCATAGGGATCCGTGGCCGCCTCCTCCGGCAGCTGCGTCCCGCGCCGGGCCAGGATGGCCGCAGCCACAGCCTCCAGCAGCCGGGGGTTCTTCACCAGGATGGGCCCGGTGAGCTCCGAGGCAAACACATTTTTCCAGTGGAAGCCCTCCGGCCCCTTTTCCGCCTCATTGCCATAGCCCAGGGCGAGGCTGGTGAGCAGCGGCGTCTCCACGCCGCGGATCTGGCCGCACTTGTTCATAAAGCCGATTACCGCCTCCGGGAAGAGGTCCGTGGCGCCGTACACGTCCCCCACGATCCGGCGGCTGCCCTGGGCTGTGGTAAAACCGGCCAGGCCGATGCCGTCAAAGGTCTCCCCGTCCTTTGTGGTGACGGAGGCGCCCAGCAGCTCCATGGCCGTGCCGGCGAACAGCATGGCGCAGCCATCCTCCGCCGCGGCCTTCACCGCCGGGCCGTACTGGGCGAAGTCCCCGGCGGCGAACCGCTGGGCCCGCTCCGTGCCGGCCCCCATGAAGAGGAAGTCGGCGCCAGAGATGTCCGCGCCCTCTCCCGGGGCCACGGCCTGTACCGTGACCGTGTGGCCCAGGGCTGACAGATACCGCCGGAGGACGGACACATTGGCATAGCTGCCGTACAGGCTCATCAGGTCCGGATAAAAATGGACGAGCTTCAGTTCCATATCCTCACGCCTCCTTTACCACCTGGGAGAGGATCTTGTCCCGATCCGAAAAACAGGTGACCACATACACGTTCTCGCTCCCTGCCGCTTTCAGCTCCGCGGCTGCGGCGGGGATGTCCGCCTGGACCGTGATCTTTTCCCGGGGAATATCCGTGAAGGAGAACCGCTCCGCCAGATCGTTACTGTACTGGCCGGAGAGGATCACCCGCTCCACCTGGGGGGCGTTCAGCAGGTTAAAGTCGATGTCCCACAGCCAGCTGGTCTCGCTGGTGAAGTACTTCCGGCTCACCGCGTCCACGATCACCAGCACCGTGCAGGGGGCCTGGGCGGCGCGGATGTAGCGGAGGTTGGTGTCGTAGGCGATGGAGTTCTCATGCTTGCTGGTCAGCAGCATCCCCCGGTGGGCCCCCAGGGTAAACTTCTGCATCCGTCCGTTTTTCAGGATGTAGTTGTTGATGACCCCGGCGGCGGTGTCCGCCGCCACACCGACACAGCGGCAGGCGGCGTAGGCCGCCAGGATGTTGTAGACGTTGTAGATGCTGCGGAAGGCCAGCTGGATGGTGATGGTGCCGTCGATGGTCAGGGTGCCCCGCTCCAGATCCAGGGCCGTGGCGGTGTAATCCGTGGCGGGCTTCCGATGGCCGCACTTCGTGCAGCGGAAGGCCCCGATGTGGTTGTAGTGGACGTAGTCGTACTCCATGGGGGCGCGGCACACCGGGCAGTAGGCCCCGTCGTGATACACGCCGGCGGGGGCGTCCGTGTCAAAGGAGCAGCGGTCCAGGCCGAACCACTTCACCTTGTCATGCCCCTGGGCAAAGCAGCTGGACAGGGGATCGTCGGCATTCAAGATCAGCTCCGTCTCCGGGGAGAGGGCCGGCAGGATGGCGTCGTACACCCACTCCGGGTGGCCGTTCCGGGTCAGCTGGTCCCGGTACAGGTTGGTGATGACGAACTCCGTGGGGTGGAAGTACCGGAAGCTCTGGGCCGCGTACCGCTCGTCGGACTCGATCAGCAGCACGTCCGCCCGCACCCGGCCGGACATGGTGGCGTGGGTCAGCACCAGGGTGGTGACGCCCTCGATCTGGTTGGAGCCCTCCTCGTTGTAGACCACGGTCTTGCCGCCGGCCCGGAGGATGGCGGCGATCATCTCCACCGTGGAGGTCTTGCCGTTGGAGCCGGTGACGGCGATGATGTGGGACGGCAGCTGGATCCGGGAGAGGATGTCCGGGCAGATCTTCAGGGCGAACTTGCCGGGCATGGAGCTGCCCTTGCCCACCAGCTTGCCCACGGCCCGGCCCAGCTTGCACACGGCGATGGCTAAAAATTTTTTCATTTCAGTTCCTCCTTGGCCGGCGGCTGCTTCTGCCGCCGGCAGGGTATGTGCGGCCTCCGCCGCGCAGCCCGGCAGAGCCATTTTTTGCCGGGGAATATCCCGGCGTCAGCGCCGCTCCAGATAGATCATGAGCGCCGTCACATCCGCCGGGCTGACGCCGGAGATGCGGGACGCCTGGCCCAGGTCCGCCGGGCGCACGGCGTCCAGCTTTTCCCGGGCCTCCAGCCGCAGCCCCTGGATGGCGCTGTAGTCCAGATCCGGCGGCAGGCGGCGGGATTCCATCTTCCGGAAGTCCTCTACCTGCTTCTGCTGGCGCTGGATGTAGCCGGCGTACTTTACGCTGATCTCCACCTGCTCCGCCACGTCCGGCGAAAGGCCTGGCCGGCCCGGGTCAAAGGGGGCCAGGTCGGCGTAGGACAGCTGGGGCCGCCGCAGCAGGGCGAGGAGAGAGCAGCCGTCGGTTGTGTCTGAGGTGCCCTTTTCCGCCAGAAACGCTGCCAGGGCGGGGGAGGGAGCCACGCCGGTGTGGGTCAGCCGGGCGATCTCCCGGTCCACAGCCGCGTATTTTTCCTCCACGGCCCGGAGCCGCTCCTCCGGCACCAGGCCGATCTCCCAGCCCCGGCGGGTCAGCCGCTGGTCGGCGTTGTCCTGCCGCAGCAGCAGCCGGTATTCGCTGCGGGAGGTCATCATGCGGTAGGGCTCGTTGGTGCCCTTGGTCACCAGGTCGTCGATGAGGGTGCCGATGTAGCTCTCCGACCGGGAGAGGATGAAGTCGCCCTCCCCCCGGAGCCTCCGGGCGGCGTTGACCCCGGCCACAAAGCCCTGGACCGCCGCCTCCTCGTACCCGGAGGAGCCGTTGAACTGCCCGGCGCCGTACAGCCCCGGGATGGCCTTCACCTCCAGGGTGGGCCGCAGGGCCAGGGGGTCGATGCAGTCGTACTCGATGGCGTAGGCGGGCCGGGTCATCACCGCGTGCCGCAGGCCCGGCACACTGTGGAGCATCCGGATCTGCACCTCCTCCGGCATGGAGGAGGAGAAGCCCTGGATGTACAATTCCTCGGTGTTCAGCCCCATGGGCTCCACAAACAGCTGGTGGCGGAGCTTGTCCGGGAACCGGACCACCTTGGTCTCAAAGGAGGGGCAATAGCGCGGGCCCACCCCCTCGATGACGCCGGAGTACATGGGGGCCCGGTCCAGGTTCTCCCGGACGATGCGGAGGGTCTCCTCCGTGGTCCAGGTGAGCCAGCACACCGCCCGGTTCTCCGGCGGGGACTTTGTGGTGAAGGAGAAGGGCACCGGCAGAACGTCGCCGGGCTGGACCTCCATCTCGTCAAAGTCCACCGTCCGGGCGTTGACCCGGGGCGGGGTGCCGGTCTTGAACCGCCGCAGGGGCAGGCCCAGCTTCAGCAGGGAGTCCGTCAGCCGGCCGGCGGCGTGCATCCCGTCGGGGCCGGAGTCCTCGATGCACTCCCCCACGATGGTGCGGCCGGCCAGATATGTGCCGGTAGCGAGAATGACCGCCTTCACGGAGAACACCGCCCCGGTGGAGAGCACCACGGCGCTGACGGCGCCGCCCTCCGTGCGGATCTCCACCACCTCGCCCTGGCGGACCGTCAGGTGTTCCTGCCGCTCCAGGGTGTGCTTCATCCGCTCCTGGTACCTCCGCCGGTCCGCCTGGGCCCGGAGGGACCAGACGGCAGGGCCCTTGCCCTTGTTCAAAAGACGGTACTGGATGCAGCATTCGTCGGCGGCCCGGGCCATCTCGCCCCCCAGGGCGTCCAGCTCCCGGACCAGGTGGCCCTTGCCGGTGCCGCCGATGGCGGGGTTGCAGGGCATGTTGCCCACCGCGTCCAGGTTGATGGTGAACACGATGGTCTCCAGCCCCAGCCGGGCGGCGGCCAGGGCGGCCTCGATGCCCGCGTGGCCCGCGCCGATGACGGCGATGTCGAAAGTTCCAGCGTCGAATTGAGTCATCTGCTTCTCTCCGTCCCATTGCCGCGGGCCACGCGGGTTCCCGTGGGTGATTTCAATGCTCGGCGGAAGCACCCGCAAGGGGTACGCCACATCCGTAAGGCGGCAAAGCTGCCAACGGCTGTGCGGTGAATTCCGCCATCTCCGCGCCAAGTGCCGCCGCTGCGCGGCGGTTGCGCTCCGAAACGCGCCTGCGGGCGCAGTCCGCTAAGGTTTTTACTGCGTAAAAACGCTTGTACGCGCAAAGCGCGTCCCGGCTTTCGCCGGGTCCCACTGTGTCCCGCGCCGATGACGGCGATGTCAAATTGTCCGGCGTCAAATTCAGTCATTGGGTGGGAGATCCTTTCATCGGTGTGCATGGGGATCGTCGGTGCGGCCCATCAGCCAGTCCACGGACACGTCGTAGAAGTCCGCGATGTGGAGCAGAGTGTCAAACCCCGGCTTGGCGCCCAGCTCCAGGTCCTGGTAGCCCCGGGCAGACAGGCCGACCTCCTTGGCCACTTCTGCCTGGGTCAGCTTTTTCTCTTTGCGCAGGGCACGAATTTTATCGGCAAACATATTGCTCCCCCTCTTGACACACACTCGGATGTGTGGTATAGTAAATCCAAGAAACACACTCGGGTGTGTATTATATTGATTTCCCGATTATCGTGGGAGGTGGCTCTAATGGACCATGGATATCAGATTCCCGACATCATGGACGAACGATTCCATGCCTGGGTCCCCAGCCCGAAACCGGAGCTGCTGCCGGAACATCTGCGAGAGGACCCGATCCGGGGCTACGGGCTGTTCTGCTTTTACCAGGGCCTTGCCCTGGGACTGCGGCTGGAGCAGGCCTGCCAGCCTGACTAGCCCGCCGCCCGGTGCAGCGTCACCACCGCCACCTCCGGCCGGTTGAACACCCGGAAGGAGGGGCCGGAGTTCCCCAGACCCCGGGTGGCGAACAGCACGGAGCCGTTCTCCTCATACAGCCCGGCGGTATAGGAGGGAAACAATGTCCGCTCGGTGGACAGCAGCCCGTCGGTGCCCGGCAGGCGGATGATGCCGCCGTGGCCGTGGCCGGAGCACACCAGATCCGCCCCCAGCAGGCTGTACTGGCTGGCAAAGCGGCTGTTCCGGTGGGCCAGCAGGATCCAGAAGGGATCGCCCCAGGCGGCGTAGAGCTCGGCGGCCAGCTCCTCCGGCGTCTTTTGATCCGCGTAGCCGTTGGGGTCGTCAATGCCCGCCAGGACAATGGCGTCTCCGTTCCGCTCCAGAGTGAGGAACTGGTTGGAGAGCACCGTGACGCCGTGAGCGGAGAGGGTCTTCTTCAGCTCCGGCACATCCCCGATGGCCCACTCATGATTGCCGGTGACATAGTAGGTGGGGGCGATGGCGGACAGCCCGTCCGCCACGGCGGCGGGATAGCCTGCCGCGGGGCCCCGGTATTTGTCCTGCAGGTCCCCCAGGTAGAAAATGTACTCCGGCTGCTCCGCGGCCACGGCGGCGAACAGGTCTGCGTTGCCGTCCCCGAACGACCCGCCGTGGAGATCGCTGAGAACGACGATCCGGCAGCCGTCAAAGCCGGCGGGCAGGTCCGTGAACACGGGATCGAAGCGGGCCACCTGCAGGGCGGTGTTGTCCCAGTACAGAAATCCGCCCGCCGCCAGGACTGCGGTCAGCAGGACGATCAGCAGGCGCCTGCGGCGCCCGCGGGGATGCTTTGCCATAGGGAATACGGCCTCCTCCGCCACTGAATTGAACTATGCCGGGGAAAGACGCGCAGAAGCCGCCCCGCGGAGGGCGGCCGCCGGCGCCGGAGCCACAGCCGTTTGGGGGTATTATACCATGGAAAGTATGGGTATGACGAGAGGAAAAATACACAAATACGGCGGAAAAGACAGGAATTTCCGCAACTGGTTTGGGGGAAGCCGGCGAGAAAACTGCACAAAAATTTTACGAAGATTTTATGTAAACTGTTCACCTTCGCTCTTGCGCGGGCCGGAAGAGCCTGCTATACTATACGATAGAATCCAATAGGAAAGGAGGAGATGCTATGATGAAGAACCGGCGCATCTTTGACGATGTGGACGATCTGATCTTTGCCGATGCCGGCTGGGAACGCAGTGAGCGGTAAGAGAAAAGGAGAGCCACGCCTCAGGCGTGGGTTTTTTCTTTTTATGCCCTGTACACAAGAGAGATTCTGCGGGTTTTTCGCCCGCTGACCATATGCTGGCACGGGAAGAGAACGCTTCCGGCCGCTGTCCCGCAACCGCGGACAGCGGCTTGCTTTTTTTGCCGAAAATTTGCGGAAAAAGCGGAAAAAATTCAAAAAACATGTGGCTTTTTCAGGAAAGTTATGATACTTTAATAGTAAGAGGAAATGAAAAGGGGTGTGACGGCCCGCGGCGAGGGACACGGGCCTGTTTGGGAGAAGGAGAGGGTGCGTGTGAATGGGAGGAGACTGCTGGCGGCATTGCTGGCACTTTGGATGCTCTCTGGGTGTGGTGCCATGACGGAGGAGCTGCCCGGGACATCACCGGCCGCTGCAGAGGAGTCCGCTTCGCCCGGCGGAGGCGGGCTTTCAGCTTCGCGGCTGGAACGGGAGGCCCGGCTGCCCACGGAGGAGGAGATCCTGGCCGCCTATGACCGTGCGGAGGACGCCTACGGGTGGTTTTATTTGGAAACGCTGCCGGGCGGACAGGAGAGCTGTGTCATCGATGGATGGACCTACTACCAGGTTCAGGAGCCGGGGATGGAGAGCATGACGGATCTGCAGGCATATCTGCGGGGGCTGTTCTCTGAAGAGCTGGTGGATACCCTGCTCTCCACAGGAGGCAGCCATCCGCTCTACCAGGAGGTAGAGGGGAGCCTGTATGTCCTGCCCTCCAACAGGGAGCGGAACAGCGCGCGGGGGGTTCCCGCGGTTCAGATTGTGCAGGTCAGCGACACCGCCTACACTGTGGATGTGACGGTCGATTTGCTGGACGGCCCCGGCGGCACGGCGACCGGTGTCGCGTCATACACCTTTCCTTACGAACTGGTTGAGGGCCAGTGGGTTTTTACGGATTTCCAAATGGTCAACTGAAGATCGGCGCTTGCGTCTGCAGCCCCGGCCGGCGGACGGCGCGCATGCAAAAAAAGGGCAGTCCCGAAAGGGACTGCCCTTTTTCGTAAATAAAAAATTTTCATACGCAATATTACTTAACATTTCCTTGAAAAATTTTGTAGATGTGCTAAAATGTACATACAAATTTTTCCGCGAGGGAGGAGTCACAATGGAGAACCAGTTCTGGATCGGCTTTGCCGGCGCGGCTGTCGCGTTGATCTTTGCGTGGGTCCAGCGCAACCGGGTCATGTCCTTTTCGGAGGGCAGCGAACGGATGCAGAAAATCGCCGCGTCGATTCGGGAGGGCGCCAATGCCTATCTGAAGCACCAGTATACCACAGTGGCGAAGGTGTTCCTTGTGGTCTTCGTCCTTTTGCTGGTGATTGCCTTCGGCTCCGGGGGGAAGATGCTCTCCCAGTTCACCCCCTTCGCCTTCCTGACCGGCGGTATCTGGTCCATGCTGGCTGGCTTCATCGGCATGAAAATCGCCACCAACTCCAATGCCCGGACGGCCCAGGCGGCCTCTGAGAGCCTGAACAAGGGCCTGCGGGTGGCGTTCTCCTCCGGCTCCGTCATGGGCTTCACCGTGGTGGGCCTGGGGATGCTGGACATCACCCTCTGGTTCTTCCTGCTGCGGTACGCCTTTGGCGTCAGCGATCCGCTGGAGCTGGGCAATATCATGGTGATGAACGGCATGGGCGCCTCCTTCATGGCCCTGTTTGCCCGGGTGGGCGGCGGCATCTACACCAAGGCTGCCGACGTGGGCGCGGATCTGGTGGGCAAGGTGGAGACCGGCATCCCCGAGGACGATCCCCGGAACCCCGCCACCATTGCCGACAACGTGGGCGACAATGTGGGCGACGTGGCCGGCATGGGCGCGGACCTGTATGAGAGCTATGTGGGCTCCATCCTGGCCACCTTCGCCCTGGGCGCCATGGGCGGCTACGGCTGGGGCGGACTGCTGCTGCCGGTGGCCCTGGCGGTGTGCGGCATTATCTGCTCCATCATCGGCTCCTTCCTGGTGAAGACCAAGGAGAACGCCACCCAGCAGTCCCTGCTGAAGAGCCTGCGGACCGGCACCTACACCGCCGCCGTCCTCTCCGCCATCCTGGCGGCGCCCCTGACCTATTTCATCCTGGACGGCCACATGGGCGTCTACGTGGCCATCCTCTGCGGCCTGATTGGCGGCTGCGCCATCGGCTACTTCACCGAGTACTATACCTCTGACACCTACAAGCCCACCCAGGAGCTGGCGGCCGCCTCCGAGACCGGCTCCGCCACCATCATCATCGGCGGCATCTCCTTAGGGCTCAAATCCACCCTGACCTCCATCCTGATCGTGGCGGCGGCGGTGCTGATCAGCTACT
>CAMMCS010000061.1 GCA_946494635.1 uncultured Oscillibacter sp.
CCCGGGGGAACACGGTGATGCGGCCGGAGGCCACGGCCTTCATGCCGTTCTCCGGACGGAACCGGAGGCGGGAGGCCTGTCCCCGGAACATGACGCACCGGAGGGCCCCCTCGCTGTCCTTCAGGGTGAAATAGTGGTGGCCCGAGGGGTAGATCTTGTAGTTGGACAGCTCCCCCCGGACGGCGACACCCTGTAAAGCCGGATTACTGTCCAGCAGGCTCTTTACCAGCTGGTTCACCTCAGTGACACCGTAGATATGTGGTTCCATATGCGTTTGCTCCTTGGCATTTGCGGGCAGAAAACGCGGAGCGGTCCGGCGGCACAAGGCCCCCGTCCCGCTCCCCAGGACTGCCTGTTATTCTGCGATCTCCTGGCGCGCGAAGGTGCCCAGGATGCCGTTGATGAACTTCACCGTCTCCGGCGTCTCATACTTCTTGGCGATCTCCACCGCCTCATTGATGGAGGCACCGTTGGGAATGTCCGGCATATAGAGGATCTCATACATGGCTACCCGCATGATGGCGGAGGCCACCAGGGGGATCCGGGCAAAATTCCATCCCCTGGCGTATTTGGCGATATACCCGTCCAGCTCCGGAGCGTGGTCGGCAACGCCGGTCACCAGCCGGCGGATGTAGTCCGCCTGCTTGGCATTGGGCGCCTCCCGGTACAGGGGGTCCTCCTCCGCCAGGGCAGCGAAGGCCTCCGGTGTCAGGCGCTCGTCCAGCAGCTCCTTCACCGGCTTGTCGGTGAAGCTCAGCTCATAAGACAGGTGCATGGCGATCTCTCGCGCGGTATTCCGTACCATTCCTCACTACGTCCTTTTCTCTCTCTAGTTCCCGCTCAGGCCAGGGTGACGCCGCCCACATGGATGTTGACGGCCTCCACCGAGCAGCCGGTCATGGCCTCTACAGCGCTGATAACAGCCTTCTGGGCGTTCTGCGCCACCTCGGTGATGGGGTGGCCGTAGGCCACCGTCAGATACAGGTCCAGCACCAGGGCAGCGCCGGTCATGTCGATCTTCACGCCCTTGGCGCCCTTCTGGGCGTTTTTCTTGTTGTGGACCAGGTCCGTGACGCTGCCGCCCATGGCGGTCATCATGCCGGACACGCCCTCCACATCCCGGACGGCGCCCACGGCGATGGCCGCGATGACCTCCTCGGAAATGTTGATGCTCCCGTTCTCCTCCGGCAGCGTCATATATTCTTTGCTCTCGCCCATCGTAAGCTCTCCTTCTCGTTATCCTTGGTAGGGGCGGGACAGGCGGTCCCGCCGGATGATGGCTGCGGTGCTTGCTTCAGGGTGTTATTTTACCATGTTTCCCGGGAAAATACAACAGCTAATTTGACGCCATGATCTTCACGCCGCTGGCGGGATATCCGGTCTCTGTCACGGTGATGTCGGTGATCTTGGCCACGTCCTCCGCCGTCAGCTCCTCGCCGCCGGTATCCACCACCACGCTGATGCTGTCCTCCCCCATGAAGGCCACACAGTCTGCGTAGCCCTTGGCAGTCACCAGGTTCTCGATCTGGGCCTCCTTCATGGTGTAGCCCGCCAGCACGGCGATGCCCTCGGACGCCTCATTGGCCACTGCCGTGTCGGCGCCGGGCTGCTCCGCCGCCTCCTGCAGCAGGGAGATGGCGTTGTCCCGGGCCTGCTGCCGGGTCAGCCGGGCGGAGGCGAAGTAGTCGCCGCCGGTATAGACCGCCGCCTCGTCTGTCCCCTCAGTGCCGCCATCCTCCTGGCCGCTGACCAGGGTAGCCTCCCCCAGGATCTTGGTGCCGGCCTCCTCAGCGGCGCCGGATGCCTGCTCACCTGTGTACTTCCAGTTCAGGGCTGCGGCAGCGCATACCAGCACCGCCATGGCCGCCACCGCTGTGTTCCGTTTCCATCTCGCGCTCATGGGCTGTTTCCTCCTCCAGATCATCACTGCGATTTTGCCACGGTGACGCGGTCTGCGGTGAGGCCGGTCAGGGCCGTCACCGCCTCGGTCACCGCCAGTTTCACGTCCGCCCGGCCGCCCCCCTGGCACACCACCAGTGCCCCCCGGTATGTGGGGTACACCCGCCGGGTCACCACCGGCGTCTCGACGCTGCCACCGTCCACCAGCACGGTTTGGGAGGAGCGGGAGTAGTCCTCCGGCGCCGCTGTGAAGCCGCTGTAGGAGAGTTCTGAGTCCTCCGCCAGCTGCCGCTCGCCGTCCGCGTCCAGGGTCAGCAGCACCCGCACCTGCCCCACGCCCTGGATCTGTCCCAGGATCTCCTCCAGATCCTGCTGCAAGGCCGTCTGGTCGGCGGAGGTCCCGTCCTCCTGCCAGGCGGCGGCCTCCGCCCCGCCGCTGCTGGTCCCCCCCTCCGGCCACGCCAGCAGCACTACGCCCGCCAGGGCCGTCAGCGCCACGAATTTGTACTTGTCCCATATCCTTCGCACTCCTTCAGTTTTCCGCGATCCGCTCATGCCAGACCTGCCTCTCCGCCGGGATGCCCAGGTCCTCCGCCAGGCACGTCTCCAGCTCCGCTGACCGCTGCCCCGTCAGGACGGCGGACCAGGGAACCGGGACGCCGTCCTCCCCCGTCCGGGTCTCCACCCGGGCGGTGACGGAGACCCCGAGCTCCACCGCTTTGTCCGATATATATGCTTCAGTCTCCGCGCCTATGATTGCGGCAAGCTGTGATTCCTGGTTTTCCTGCAGCTCCTCCTGCCGCGCCTCCACCGCCTCATGCCAGGCGGAAAAACTCATGTCCCATCCGGCCAGATCCACCGTAAGCACCGGCCCCAGCAGGGCAGCCAGCAGGATCAGGCCGCCGAGGAAGGAGGCGATCTGCCGCAGACTGCCCTCCGGCGCCAGCGTCCGGGCCACGGACAGCAGCAGCGTCACCACCACGATGCTGGTCAGCCAGCTGCGCAGCGTCTCTATCATGGCGTCACCGCCCCCACGGAGGCCAGGATGGACACCAGGAGGAGCAGTGCGCAGCTGCCGGTCATGCCCAGGATCAGCCCAAAGGCACCTCCCAGCCCGTCGATGAGCCTGCAAAGCTCCGGCGCGCCCACCGCACCCGCCAGGAAGGCCGTCAGCTTGTAGAGCAGGTACTGAACCCCCAGCTGCAAAAAGGGATAGGCGCACCCCGCCAGCACCGCCAGGGTCCCGAAGGCGCCGATGGTGCCACGCAGCATTCCCGCCCCGGCCAGCACGGTCTCCGACGCGTCGGCGATGATCCCCCCTACCACCGGCACCGCGCCGGAGATGGCGGCCTTGGCCACCTTGACAGCGGCGCTGTCCGCGGTGCCGGAGATCACCCGTACCAGGGAGAGATACACGGTAAAGGCCAGCAGCGCGGTGGTGAGGATCCAGGCAATCCCCTTTTTCAGCCCCCCGGCAATGGCCCCCAGCCGCCCGTCCGGCAGGCAGGCCGCCGCCGTCAGCACCCCGATGTACAGGTACACCAGGGGCAGCAGCAGGCCCCGGATCAGCCGCAGCAGCAGGTCTACGAAGAACACAGCTGACACCTGCTGCACCGTGGCGGTGGTGACAGCGCCGCTGGCCGCCGTGGCAGCCGCCAGGGTGGGCAGCAGCACGGCTGAGAAGTCCGCCAGCTCCCCGATGGTCTGGCTCCCCAGGCCGATCAGGGTATCCAGGCTCCCTGCCGCCGCCATGGTGACAGACAGGGCACCCGCCATGGGCAGGACTGCCAGGGCCGTCCCGCCGCCGGTGCCCCGGGCGAAGCCCTCCGCGGCGCCGCACAGCACCGCAATCAGCAGAATCGCCGCTGCACCCCGGGTCCGCTCCCGGAGCACATCTCCCGCCCACTCCCCCACGCGGGAGAGGATGCTCCCAATGCCCTGGGCCAGGCCCAATCCGCCAGAGAGATCCTCCTCCAGAACTTCTTCCGCGGCCTCCGGCGCCGCCTGTGCCAGATCCTCCGGCACTTCCGCGGCACGGCAGGCGGTGGTCAGGGCCAGGACTGCCGCCGCCAGACAGATCCAAATTTTCATCCCATCAGCTCCAACAGCAATTCCAACACCGCCCGCAGCAGCGGAAGCGCCGCCGCCAGGGCACACACCGCCCCGGCCGTCTCCACAACGGAGGCCAGGGCGCTCTCTCCAGCATCCCGGCAGAGGCCGCCTCCCACCCGTACCACCAGGCTGATCCCCAGAGTCTTGTACAGGGGGGCGAACAGCTCCGCCGGAACGCCGCTGCCCTCCGCCAGCTCCCGGAGAAAGTCCAGTACTTCGCGGGCCGCCGGGGCCAGGGCCAGCAGCACCGCCGCCGCGGCGGCCACTGTCAGCAGCAGCGCCGTCTCCGGGCTGCCCCGCTTCACCACCAGGGCCAGCAGCGCCCCCACCAGGCACAGCCCCGCCGCCTGGATCACCTGCTCCATGTCAGAACTCGAACAGGGCCTTGATGAGGTCGAACAGGTCGCTGATCTCCTGAACCATCAGCATCAGCACGCACACCAGCCCCGCCAGCACCACCATCAGTCCCTGCTCCTCCCGTCCGGAGCGGATCAGCAGCTGGTTCAGCACCGCCACCAGGATGCCGATGGCGGCGATCTTGAAAATCAAATCCACTTCCATGCGTCCATCCTCAAATCAGTAGAATCACCAGCAGCGCTCCGGCGGAGAGCCACAGCGCCGCCTCCCGCCGCTCCGTCTCCCGTCGGCGGGCCCTGGCCTCCTCCAGGCTCCGTGCCAGAAAGCGTGCAGCAAGTGATATGGCTTTACACACCTGCTCCTCGTCTCCCTGCAGGGACTCCCCCAGCGCCAGGAACGCGGAGCGGTCCTCCGCCCCCAGGGGCAGGGCCCCTGACGCCGCCCGCCAGGCCTCCGCCAGCGGCTCCCCCCGGTTCATGGCCCCGGCGGCGGCTACACAGAAGGCGGCTACCGCCGGCGTCCGGCCATGCCCCAGGGACTCCAGCAGCCTGGGCAGGCTGGTCCGGCGGAGGCGGATCTCCTCCCCTATCCGGTTCAGCAGGCGGATCAGATCTCCCAGCGTGTCCCATCTCCGCCTTCGCTCCCGGATCTGGTGCCGCCAGCCCCAGGCGGCGGCACCCAGTACAAAGGCCGCGCCCATCGCCGACTTCATGGCAACTCCTCCACCTGATAGACCCGCTGTCCGGAGGAATCCCGGCTGATGCGCACTGCCAGGCGGAACACCCGCTCCGCCAGCAGCTGCCGGTAAAGGGGCCGCTGATTCAGCTCCGCCGTGTCGGCGGCGTGGACAGTGGCCAGCAGACCTGCGCCGCACCCGGCGGCCTGGACAGCGGCACGGAGATCCGCCTCCGCCGTGATCTCATCCACGGCGATGATCTGAGGGTTCATGGCACGCAGGGCCATGGGAATGCCAAGGGCCTTTGGGCAGGCATCCAGCACATCGGTCCGGGGCCCCACGTCCATCTGGGGTGCGCCTCGGACCATCACCGCCACCTCCCCCCGCTCGTCGATAAGGGAGACCCGGAGCCCCGGCCTCCCCGGCCATCCGGCGGAGAGGCATCGGACCAGGTCCCGCAGCAGCGTGGTCTTGCCGCCCCCGGGCGGGGACAGCAGCAGGGTGCTCTGGAACATCCCGCCCCGGAACAGCCGGGGAGCCACTGACTCCCCAATCCCGCGCTTTTCCCTGGCAATGCGCACCGCAGCGGAGGAAACGTCCCGCAGCGCGGTGCAGACGCCGGCCTTCATCACCGCCGTACCGCACAGTCCCACCCGGAAGCCGCCCCGGACAGCCAGATATCCCTGCCGCAGGGTCTCCTCCGCCGCGTAGCGGGAATAATCTGTTGCCAGGTCGCACAATGCCTCCAGATCCGCCGGAGCCACCGGGACCCACAGGCTCCGCTCCCCCGCCGGCAGCAGCACGGACAGGGGACGCCCCGCCCGCAGACGAAATTCCTCCGCTGCCGCCTGATCCGCCTCCGGCATGGTCAGGGCCGCCTCCCGCAGACGGGCAGGCAGGATCCTGGCCGCCTCTTGGTACCGGCGGACCGCCGTCTCTTCCCTCATGGGCCGCGCCCCCTTTCGTAACACGCTATACTCTATGAAAGGTTGTCCCCGGATATGACTGCCCGTCCACAGAAATGGGACAGGCCAAAAAAATGGAAAGCAAGCTTGACATAGGGTGTGAACTGTGCTATGTTGAAAATGGAAAGCAAACTTTCCATACATCCCTCCGGCGGACGGAAGAGGAAGGAGGTCGGGGCACCCTTGAAAAACCGTCTGGAAGCGCTGCGAAAGGCCCGGGGCATCAAGCAGGAGGAGCTGGCGGAGGCACTGGAGGTGTCCCGGCAGACCATCGGATCCCTGGAGAACGGGCGGTACAACCCCTCCATCCTGCTGGCCTTCAAGCTGGCCCGGTATTTCGGCACCACCATTGAGGATATTTTCATCTATGAGGAGGATGGGATATGAAAAATCGGGCCATTTTGGTTTCACTGGCTATCGCGGGGGCGCTGCTGGCGGGGGCCGCCCTCTGGGCGGCACGGGTATTTCCCGCCGCCCCCGCTGCCGTATTGGGGGCCTTCGGCCTCGCGGGAGGCCTGCTGCTCCTCTGCGCCCTGGCGGAGCTGCTGTCCACCAGGGATCTGGACCCCGCCCGGCGGGAGCGGGACCGGGAGGACCGCGACGAGCGGGGCACCATGATCCGGGACAAGGCCCGTGCCCGGGCGGGGGACGTGCTGCTGTGGCTGCTGTTGTTCGGCGCCGGATATCTGTACTTCTTTGACGTGCCCAAGCGGGTCAACCTCACCCTGCTGGGCCTTGCCAGTGTGAAACTGCTGCTGGACTGGGTGTTCGCCGCCTGGTACCGCCGGAAATTTTAAGGAGGGCTCTGTATGAATCGCACACAGAAAAAGCGCCTGTTTCAAATCCTGCTGGCGGCGGGCATCGTCCTGCTGGCCCTGGCCCTGCTGCTGGAGGGCCTGGTGTCCGACGCCCTGGGTGGGATGCTCTGCGGCGTGGGCTCTGGCCTGATGGCCATGTCAGGCTCCACCCTGCTGAATCTCCGCCACGAGGCAAAGCATCCGGAGATGGCCCGGCAGCATGACATCGAACAGCGGGACGAGCGGAATGTGGCCATCCGGAACCGGGCCAAGGCCGTTTCCGGCGAGGCGCTTCAGTGGAGCATCATGGCGGCAGCGTGGCTCTCCATCGGCCTGGACGCGCCCCTGTGGGTGCCCATCACAGCCACCTGCGTGTTCGTGGCCAAATCCGTGCTGGAGCTGTATCTCATCGTCCGCTACCAGCGGGAGATGTAAAGGAGGTGCCGAGGTGAAAAAGCGTTGGTATCTGCTGATGATGGCGGCGGGACTCCTGCTTTGCGCAGTCTCGATCCGATTCTTCCAGCAGCTCCCCAGGCCCGTCTTTGCCCTGATGGCGGCGGGCGGCTCCGTGCTGGTGGGCGGCACCCTCGGCTCCCTGCTGTGCCGCGGCATCCAGATCCATGATCCGGTGCTCGTGCAAGCTGATAAAGCGCAGCACGACGAGCGGAACACCATGATCTGTGAAAAGGCAGCAGCCCGGGCCGCCCGGATCATGCAAGGTACGGTCCTGTATTTCGGCATGGCCTACGCCCGTTTCCTGGATCTGCCTGCGTGGATCACCTGGGCCCTGCTCGCCCTCTGCCTTGCCTGGGGGCTGCTGGAATGGGGCTTTACCCTCTGGTACCGGCACAGGATGTGACGAAACAGGGCCCCGGCTGTATGCCGGGGCCCTGTCGGTCCGTTGCTCACTTGCAGCAGCACTTGATGTCGTCGCAGCACTCCGGCTGCTTCACGGTGTTTGGCGGGAAAAACTCGCCCACCGGGAAGGAGATGTTCCGGAACAGGGCGCAGGGATCCTCGCACCCATCGCCGCAGGCGCACTCCTTGTCTGGCATGCAGTAGTCATACACCGGCACCAGCAGCTGGGTATCCCGCTCCAGCCGGACGATGGAGAACTGGCCCAGGGTCACATAGATCCGGCGGCTGTCGTCCCCGCTGGACAGCTCCCCGCCGAAGCAGGCGCCTACGAAGGAAGGCACCTCGCACAGGTCGCAGTCACACTCCCGCTTGCCGCAGCAGTCCAGGATCCGGGCATCCAGCACGATGGGATCCACGGCTTCCACCACGGCGATGGGGTTGTTGGCCCGCTGGAGCATCTGGGGATCCGGCTCCCCCGCCCGCATCTGGGAGGAGAAGATCTTGGCGCTGCCCTCGCTGCCGAACAGGATGGCCCGCTTGTCAAAGACGCACAGGCCCTCCACCGTCACCGGCGCCGGGCAGCTGAGATAGGCCTGAAGGGTGACATGGTAGAAGAACCGCATATCCACCGTGTAGAATCCCCGGTGGAAGCTGACGGGTTCCACGTCCACATAGACATACAGCAGCCTGGCGCTGCCGCCTTTCACGGACAGGGCGCGGTTGATGACGTCCACGCAGCTGAGCTTGGGATAGAACCGCAGGTCCTCGATGCAGTCCTTGTCGCGGCAGGAGTCGTAGATCTTCCTGGTATGGATGCAAACCGCCTCCCGGATGCCGCGCTGGTCCTCCACGGGACCGGGCATTACTTTCTCGGGCATTGCAATACCTCCTAATAAGTAGCTGGGTGAAAGAGAAGCTCTTTCAGTCCAGTGTATGCGCAAGAGGGCGGTTGGTGCGGCTGACCCGGGATCATCCGGAAATTCGGACTATACAAACCGGCCAATGTTGGGGTATAATATAGATGTATGGAATTTCCATTGTGCAGGGAGGTGGGCCTGTGCCCGGCTTTATCCACGACCAGCTGGAGATCAAATTTCTGATTCTGTATATTACCGCCCGGGTGATCGAGCCGATCCCCTTCGAGACGGTGTGGGATCTCGCCATGTGCGACGACGGCGTTGACTATTTCGCCTTTGCAGAGTGCCTGTCTGACCTGGTGAGGACCGGCCACCTGACCCTGTCGGAGGACGGGCTGTACGCCATCACCGACAAAGGCCTGCGGAACAGTCAGATCTGCGAGTCCAGTCTCCCCTACTCCGTGCGGCTGCGGTGCGACCGGAACCTGGCCAGCTGCAACCGCTCTCTCCGGCGGAAAAGCCAGGTGAAGGCCGCCGCGGAGAAGCGGCCCAACGGCACTTACACCGTGCGGCTGGAGCTTTCGGACGATATGGGCAGCGTCATGGACCTGCGGCTGGCCATCCCACGGGAGGATATGGCCGCCATGCTGACAGAGCGGTTCCGGAAGTCCCCGGAACGTCTGTATGGAGAGATCATGCGGGCCCTTATGTCCTCTGAGCCTGAGGACGAGACGCCCTGATTCCAACAATAAAATTGAGGAGGTTTTCACATTGCTGCTTATGTTTCTGACCGCCGTCGGCGCGTTCATCGTTGGGCTGACCGTACGGCTCATCTTCCAGCGCCTCCGCCGCCCCTGGATCGCGACGCTGGTGCTGCTGCTTCCGGCGATCTTCTACGGATGCGTCTATCTGCTGCGGACTCCCAATCAGGACGTGCTGGAGAACCTGCTGTGGGCCGGCGCCATGGCTGTCGGCGGCATCGCCGGAGAGTTTGCCTTCCGGTCCGCATAATACCCCATGTGAATCCCGGAGAACACTCTGAAAAGGGGGGTGTCGGCAATGTTCACAACGGTTCTGCTCGTCCTGGTCTGCGCTGCCATCGGCGCCTACATCCGCTACGAGGCCCGGGAGAGCCGCCGCCCCTGGCTGGTGACAGTGGTGCTGGCCGCCGTGTTCCTGGTGCTTACCTTTCTGAAGCCCCCGGGGCAGGAGCTGCTGGCCATCCTGTGGGGCGCCGCCGGCGGCCTTGCCGCGGGTTCCCTGCTCTGTGGCCTGACTGCCTGTTTTCGGAGATAGGGAGGCGATCCTTTTGCGTCAGATCGTATGGAGCTGGATCTGCCTCGCGGTCCTCCCCCTTCTGGCCGGTCTGCTGTTCCGCTGGCTGCTGCGCCGCTGGCGGCGGGGCTGGATCCTGACCGCGGCGGCAGCCATTTTGGCCCTGATCCTTTTCCTCTGGGCTCTTACGATCCCCATTCCCGGCAGTGAAGGTCCGGGACTCTGGGCCATCCAGGCTGTCTGCCTGGCCCTTGGTGCCGGAGCCATGGGGCTGGTGCTGCAGCTGAAACGGCGCCTGTGAGATCAGAAAGCGCCCGTGTCCCAAAGGGACACGGGCGCCTTGCTTTTTTTTTTGAATCGTGGGGAGGTCCCAGGCAGCCTTCCCCCCCAAAGACGGTTCTTACCCATTTCTTCCTGTGAGCCAAGGAGTTGAGTAGATTTCTTGTCTTCCTAAGACCG
>CAMMCS010000062.1 GCA_946494635.1 uncultured Oscillibacter sp.
GTAAAGAGCGTAGAGCCCATGCATAATCGAAAGCCTGGCTCAAATCGATTAAAGATCTAATGGAAGAATCTGCAAGTTCAAGAACCATATAATCTACTGATGGAGAGAAAACAATCCCATCAGGATACTGATCCTCAGGCAATGAATATGTCCCACAATCTATAATTTTTACAATGTATCTTAACCTGCTACTTGAACATTTAAGCAATAAATCACGTTCAAAAATATATGCACTCGTCATACTATTGAGGGAATCAACGGGGCTTGTACTTTTAAATGCAGAAGAATAGTCCAATGCCTTTAAGAATCCTTTTTGCCCATTAGAAGATAAAACTTCATAACCAACCGAAAAATTGCCGCCAGAAGAAGGTTTGTGTGATATCTTTCTCTGAACACTCCACTCCCCTATAGTAAGTCCAGTAAGATTATCAGCCAAATTATATATACCAGCTCGCATTCAAACTCCACCTTTTACTTTGTCCCAATTCAACTTTGTGTTCCCGACCAGGTCAATGGCTTGACATTGCAATAGCCAAAGAGCAGGAGAAACACAAAAAGGAAACGGGTGTTTATTTTTCTGTAACATGAATTATCTATTGGATAAAATTACTATTTTAATATTTTATCATGGGTTTATCTTGAAATCAATTCTTTCACTGTTGTAACAAGTCAGATTGCTTATATAGAGCGTTGCCTCCAAAAGAAGCAACGATGGGAATCGTTTAGTTTTTTCAAAAAATAGTCAGAGCAAGTAGTGTAATCTTGCTCTGACTGGTACGGGTAGTGGGAGTCGAACCCACACGGTTGCCCACTGGAACCTAAATCCAGCGCGTCTGCCAATTCCGCCATACCCGCATATTCAATTTCCCTCCATTTTTACTCGGGGAGAGGATGCCCGAGACGGAGTGTTGCACTTGATCCGCGTCTATAAAGCAGGCCATGCCTGCTTTTACCTGATTGATGGGAAATTCTTCACTGAAGTGACAGCACCTAAATCCAGCATGTTTACCAATTTCATCATACCCGCATATATGAGTCGGTGCCAAGCACCGGCTGTTTTTATTTCCTCCATTTTTACTCGGAGAGGGAGCCGAGGCGGAGCATATCGCTTAACCCGCGTTTATAAAAACAGGAGTTCCTATTCTTATTGTAGAAAAAGTGAAAATGATTGTAAATGCGAAATCTGCCAGTTGACTTTGTCAACCTTGCGATTTCATTGTACGGAAGTGCGATGAAATCGCCGATTTTTTCGCCCACTACGGGAAAGAGGGGTGATGCTGATTTGCCAGAACGAATACAGCTAAAAAACCTTCTCTGTGGTGACAGCACCTAAATCTCGCATGTCTACCAATTCCATCACAGGCGCGTATTCTCTTTTCAAAGCCGCGGGCGTGAAAATGGGGCGGCAGAACTCTGCAGAGGCGGCCGCACCTGAATCCATTGCTGTGCCTGCCAACTCTACCCTGCCCCATGCCCTAAGATGCAGTATACCACAACCTCCCCTCTTGAACAATAGAAAAATCTACGGTAAAATAAAAAGCAATCTGTCCAATGCCATTGAAAAGAGGAATCCTGCCATGACCACCCCCCGCGTCGCTGCCATCCACGATATGTCCGGCTTCGGCCGGTGCTCTCTCACCGTTGCCATCCCCATCCTCTCCGCCATGGGGATCCAGTGCTGCCCGCTGCCCACCGCCTTCCTCTCCACCCACACCGGCGGGTTCCAGGGCTTTACCTTTCTGGATATGACGGACGAGATGCCCAAGGTCGCCGCCCACTGGAAGTCCCTGGATCTGCGGTTCCAGGCCATCTACAGCGGCTTTCTCGGCAGCGAGCGGCAGATCGGCATTGTGGAGGAATTCATCCGCACCTTCCGGACCCCGGATGCGCTGGTGGTGGTGGATCCGGTGATGGGGGACTACGGCAAGGTCTATCAGACCTATACCCCCGGCATGTGCGCCGGCACCGCCCGCCTGGCGGAGCTGGCGGACGTGATTACTCCCAATCTGACCGAGGCCGCCCTGCTGCTGGGCCGTCCCTACGACGCGCTGCCCGCCGGCGAGGACGGATACCGGGAGATCGTGGAGCGGCTGAGCCTGGAAGGCCGCCGGTCTGTGGTGCTCACCGGCGCTGCCGCGGAGCCGGATCTGACCGGCGCCGTGTGCTTTGACGCCGCCACCGGCAGGACAGGCGCCGTTCAGACGAAGCGGGTGCCCCGGGATTTCCACGGCACCGGGGATGTGTTTGCCAGCGTCCTCACCGGCGCGCTGGTGGACGGCGCGGATCTGTTTGCGGCGGCCCGCCAGGCGGTGGAGTTTGTCCGCATCTGCGGGGAGCGGACCGCGGCAGAGGGCCTCCCCATGCGGGAGGGCGTGGACTTTGAGCCTCTGCTGGGCCTGCTGATGGCGAGGCCCGGGCAGGAGGACTGATCTCCCGTCCGGTTCTGCCGGCAGGCCGCGTCCGGCGCTTTCCGCAGCCCTTTCCTGAGGCGTGCCCTTCCCTCCGGCTGCCCTCGCAGAACCCTTCCGGGCCGTCCCCTTCCCTCCGCGTGTTCCCGCCCAGCGCAGGGACGGGAACACCGGTAAGAGCTGCGGACCCGGGAATGGAGGGTGGATTCCCCGCCCCCGCCCCCCGGGGCTGCCTGCGCGCCTTCCCTCCCCATGCCCTGCAAAAAACAGCGGAAGCGGCTCTGCCGCTTCCGCTGTCTGCTTTGGAATCACTGAAAGGTCAGGAAGAACCGGTCCAGCGGGTCGCCCGCAAAGACGATCAGGCCGTTCTCCGGCAGGACGGCGGTGGTATCCCCCCACAGCACCGAGGAGGCCGTCACCTGGCCGCTGCCGTCATAGACCCAGAAGCCGGCGCCCTCCGGCACCTGGACCGTCATGGTCCTGCCCGCCGCCGGGCCGGCGGCGTACCAGCAGGCGTAGCCGTTGGACTGGATGACGGCATATGCCCCGCCAGGGCCGGCGTAGATGTCCGGCGCCCCGGCGGCATCCTTATAAAGGCTGCCCTTGGCGTTGATCCAGAGGACGCCGTTCCGCTCCTCCAGCTGGTAGTCCACGCCGTCCCGGCTGCCCACGCCGGGCACCTGGATCTCAGAGCGCGCCGTGGTCCCGTCCACGATGCGGGCGGCGCCGATATAGCCCGGAACCACCTCCGGCGTCTCCGCGGCGGCGGAGTCCGCCAGGGCCAGATAGGTCTGGGAGTTATAGGGCTCGTTCATGGGCAGGATACTGGTTGTCGCCACGTTCTCCCAGGCAGCGGCCACCTCCGGGGAGAGGTCGTTCTCCGGCAGCCGCACCGCCGCGTAATTGGCGGTAGGCAGGGCCCCCAGCCCCGGCAGGGCCGCGACTGCCTGCTGATACAGATAGGTCTGGCCATTGTCCTCCTCCACAAAGGAGATGTAGGAGCCGTAGGCGTCCCGGAAGGAGCCGTCGCTGCAATAGGTGAAGGTCTGGACCGGCATGGTGGTGGGATAATTCATGCAGGACAGGGTCATGGTGCCGTCGGCGCTGATCTCCACCCGGTACTGCAGAGAGGTGGAGCCGTAGTAGCCGGCGTTTTCCATCTGCTCCGCCGGCATGGCGGCGGGCTCAGCGGCGGGCAGGGCCGCCACGGTCTGGTCCACCGTCACGCTGTCCTCCGCCAGAGCGGCAATGAGGATCTGGTTGGCGGCCAGCTGGTTGTAAGTGGACACTCCGCCGGAGCTGACCACCGCCGCGGCCATATCATACTCCGGCAGGACCACGAGGCCGGCATGGTAGTACAGGGTGTCGCCGCCCTTCACCAGGGCCTGGATATCGCTCTGGCAGAAGGGATACCACTCCATGTTGTCCCAGCCCAGGCCGTAGGCCAGGGAGTCTGGCTCCCCGCTGTCCGGCCAGATGCCGCGGTCATACTCCGGGGCGGCCATGGCGTCCAGAGAGGACTGGCGCAGCAGCTCCGTGCCCGTCAGGGCGCCGCCGAAGGCAGCTAGGTCGGAAGCGGTGGCGTAAATGCCGCCGGCGCCGATGGCGTTCAGGGCGTCCTGGGGCAGGGCCCGGGGATCGGCGCCCCGGTAGATGCGGGCCAGGTCGTCGGTATCAAAGTCCCCGCCGGGGGCAAAGGTGCGCTCCAGCCCCAGGGGCGCCAGGATGGCCTCGTCCACATAGTCCATAAAGGTCATGCCGGTGACGGCCTCCACCACCAGCTCCGCCAGGGTGAACCCGTCGTTGCAGTAGACGCTGAAGGCGCCGGGGTCCGCCGCCAGCCGCTGGGTAGAGAGCTTCTCCAGCAGGGTGTCGTGGGCCTTGGTGCTGGCCTCGCCGAACAGCATGGCGCCGGAGAGGCCGGTGCCCAGGATGCCGGAGGAGTGGTTCAGCAGCATCCGGACAGTGATGTCCTTGTACCGCTCATCCGCCATCTTGAATTCCGGCAGATACCGGGTCACCGGGGCATCCAGGGATACCTTGCCGTCCTCCACCAGCTGCATTACCGCCACGGTGGTGTAGATCTTGCTGACAGAGCCGATGCCGTACAGCTCGTCCCCGGTCATCAGGCGGTTCTCCGACCGGGAGAAGGTGCCCGCCTCTCCGGTGAGGACGATCTCCCCGTCCTGCCACAGGGCGTACTGCAGGCTCTGGGCGCCGCCGTATTCCAGCGCGTAAGCGGCGGCAGTGTCCGCCAGGGTCTGCAGATCCGCTTCCGCAGTCTCCGTCTGCGCGGCGGTCGTGTCCGTCTCTGCCGCCGCAGCGGGGGCGGCCAGGCTCAGGGCCAGGGCCAGAGCCAGGGCAAGCGCCCTCCAACGTGTGCGCAGTGTGTTCATAATCATTTCCTTTCCCGCCCCGCAGGGCGATCTTGCCGGACGCTCCGGCGTGATGACAGTATCAGAATATACCTTCCCCCCGGTGGAAGGTCAAGTAAAAATTTTGCCGGGCCGCGGGTCCGGGAACATGTGCGCCGGTCCAAAGCAGTTTAGAACAATTTGTTCAAAAAGTCCAGATCTCCACGCGGCATCTGATATAGCTGGTGTCAGAAGTGATTTCCATGAGATGCATGAGGCTCCGCGTGCTCCGCCAGAACGCCGGATGGACCCAGCGGCAAATAGCCGAACTGCTGGGATGCAGCCAAAATTTGTACTCCAAATCTGAACGCGGAGAGCGAAACATGTCGTTTCGGCGCTGGGTGAAACCGGCGGATTTTTACGGCGTCAGCATGGACTGCCTGGTGGGCCGTTCAGACCGGAAATAAACGCCCGCAGGAAAACCGCCCCGCGCCGCAAAAAGCGGCGCGGGGCGGTCGTTCGTGTATGCGCTTGTCTCAGCCCTGGAGCGCGCTGTGGGGCTTGTAGGCAGAGGTGAGCACCTTTTCAAAAACCGGGGCCTCCGGCTCCTCCACCCGCCGCAGGATCTGCTCGCCTGCGGCCTGGCCCAGCTCCTCCACCGGCTGGATGATGGTGTCCATCTGGTCGGCGTAAAGGGTGTAGACCTCCGAGTCATAGTCCACAAAGCTCACCAGGTCGATGTCCCGCCCCAGCTGGATGCCCTTCTGGTGGAGATAGATGATGGTCTCCGAGGCCATGAGGCCCTGGCAGACGATGATGGCGTCGCACTTGCGGTCCAGAAGCTTGTCCAGGCAGCCGCAGGCGCTGTTTTCCAGGGAGTCGCCGTACTGGATCAGGCTCTCATCCTCCGGCAGGCCGCAGTCCGCCACAGCCTGCCGGTAGGCGGAAATCCGCTCCTTGGTGCTGGAGAGGCGGGGCAGCCCGCCGGTAATGCCGATCCGCTTGTCACCCTTGCCCGCCAGGCGGCACACACTGCGGTAGATGGGCTGGAAGTTGGATACACACACAGAGGAGTATTTCTTCGTCTCAAAAATCCGGTCCACCAGCACCACCGGGAATCCGGCGGGGATCAGGCTGTCAAAACGCTGGAAATCCTCCATCGTGCTGGCTACCAGCAGCCCGTCCACCATGCCAGCCGTCAGCAGGCGGATATTGGTCTCCTCCCGGTCCATGTTCTCCCGCGTGTTGGCGATGATCAGCTGATAGCCGTGGGCGGAGAGATATTTTTCCACAGCCTCAATCATGGTCGCGAAAAATTTATTGGCAATATCGGGCACAATAAAGCCGATGATCTTCTTTTTCCCCGTCCGGAAGCTGCGGGCCGAGGCGTCCGGCGTATAGCCCAGCTCCGCAATGGCCTGGTAAACCTTCTCCTTCGTCTCATTGGAGACATACCGGGTATTGTTGATGGTGTGGGATACCGTGGCGGTGGATACGCCTGCCAGCTTCGCCACGTCGCTGATGGTCACTTTCACAATCCAGTCCCCCTTGCGCAATGGTTTATTATTTTGCGCAAACAATTAGCCATATCAGTATAAGGCAGCATTCGACCGCCGTCAAGCTTTTTTTCCGCTCTTTCCGTTAAAAATTGTGAAATATGTCACTTTTATCCGGGATTATCGGGACCCCGGCGGGGAAAATGTTATCTGAATTGACAGTTGCAAAATTCGGCGCCGTATGATAATATACTAATGCTATAACTAAAAAAACGATTGCGTAAACGTTTGGCAGCGTGTCTCTGCGCACCTGCCCCGAAATGTGAAAGGAGTCTTCCAGTATGAAAACCAAGATTGGCATTAATGGCTTCGGCCGGATCGGCCGTCTGGTCTTCCGCGCCGCCCTGACCCATGACGACGTGGAAGTCGTCGGGCTGAACGATCCCTTCATGAACCCCGAGTATATGGCCTATATGCTCAAGTATGACTCTGTCCACGGCAAGTTCCCCGGCGAGGTTTCCTCCGAGGACGGCGCCCTGATCGTCAACGGCAAGAAGTACCCCGTCTTCACCGCCATGGATGTGAAGGACATTCCCTGGGCCAGCGTGGGCGCGGAGTATATCTGCGAGTGCACCGGCAAGCACCTGTCCAAGGATCTGTGCCAGGGCCACATCGACGCCGGCGCCAAGCACGTCATCATGGGCGCCCCCTCCAAGGACGACACCCCCATGTTCGTCATGGGCGTCAACAACGACAAGTACACCTCCGACATGACCTTCGTGTCCAACGCCTCCTGCACCACCAACTGCCTGGCCCCCATCGCCAAGGTGCTGAACGACAACTGGGGCATCACCGACGGCCTGATGACCACCGTGCACTCCACCACCGCCACCCAGAAGACTGTGGACGGCGTGTCCATGAAGGATTGGCGCGGCGGCCGTGCCGCTTCCGGCAACATCATCCCCTCCTCCACCGGCGCCGCCAAGGCCGTGGGCAAGGTCATTCCCGAGCTGAACGGCAAGCTGACCGGCATTTCCATGCGGGTCCCCACCCTGGACGTGTCCGTGGTGGACCTGACTGCCAAGCTGGCGAAGCCCGCCTCCTATGAGGATATCTGCAACGCCATGAAGGAGGCCTCTGAGGGCGAGCTGAAGGGCGTTCTGGGCTACACCGACGAGGATGTCGTCTCCAGCGACTTCCTGGGCGACACCCGCACCTCCATCTTTGACAAGAAGGCCGGCCTGTCCCTGACCGACACCTTCGTGAAGGTGGTCTCCTGGTACGACAACGAGTGCGGCTACGCCAACAAGATGGTGGAGCTGATCCGCTATATGTCCTCTGTGGACCACAAGTAAGCAGACTGTACGCAAAAAGGTTCCGGGCCGAATCGGCCCGGAACCTTTTTTATGGATGAACAGCAAAAATTAGGAGTTAGGAATTAGGAATTTCTCTGTTCCGTCGGAGGCCGAACGCTTTTGATTCGTCCCGCTCCGCCAGACGGTAAATTGCCGCCCCTGCGGTATTAGATGAAAAGTGGACAGGCACAAATCCTGCCAATATACCACAGATGCTACAAAATCCGCCCGAATTGGGTCAAAAATGGGCAGATACGGGATCTGACCCCCAAGCCAGCTAAAAATTCCTAATTCCTAACTCCTAATTCCTCATTGGACAAAGCACAACCCCCCGCTCGCTCCAACGACGAACGGGGGGCCTACTTCTGGATCGGAGTTTCCAATATGCGTTACCTCTTGCTTTCTTGAGATGCCGTTCGGATGCTGGGGTCTGTTGGGAACTCTGAGGTTTGCCAATCCATAAAACAACGTTACACGCAGACGTCTGCTCTGGTCGCTACCAAAACCTGATTCTCGTGTGGCTCATCATCGTGAGATGTGTTTCGTCTTTGGGTCTTCCTGAGTTTCGCTTGCTTTGAGGAATTCCTCTGGATCCGAACGGTGCAGGTTTGGAATCTTCTGAGCTAACCTAGCCCATTGGACTCACTCCTTTCCTGTGTCTATAATGTACAACACTTTTTAAAAAATGTCAACTGGCTTTATGCAGTTTTTCTATTTTCCACAAATTTGTCCCCAAGGGAAAAGCATTTCGCACAAATTGGTTTTTCACCGGCGCAGCTCTGCCCGGAAGCGTGCCGGTGACAGCCTTGGATCCTCCCAAAACGCAGCCTGAAGGGCATCCAGATTGTCCTGATCGTGCTCGATCTCACGGCTGAACTGCTCCAGCGCCTCCTCCAGCCCCCGCAGGGGGGAAAGGCGCTCCACCGTCAGCACCGCCAGCAGGCAGAAAGCGACCCGGCCCGCCAGGTCCCCGTCGTTCACCGCCTTGAGGGCGTAGCGGAAGAGGAAATAGGCGGCGATCCGCTCCAGCAGCGCCTCATCCGCCCGCGCAGGGGCCTCTGACCCTGCCGCCGCCACCAGCAGCTCCCGCCAGGCCGGCTCCAGGATCTCCAGTTCCCCCAGCAGCTTCAGCGCCTCCGGGAAAAGTCCGGCGCCCTCCTCTGCCGCCGGCGGCTCCGCAGGGCACCAGCCGGCGGCCAGGGCCGGAAGCTCCGCTTCCCGCTCCGCATCCAGCAGGCACTGGGCCGCCAGGGCCAGGTCCAGCCAGTCCCCCAGCCGGCGGCGGAGAGGCCTGGAGCGGTCGGCCAGAATACTGAACATCCGCTGCCGCACCGCCAGCAGCGGCTCCAGCCAGGGATCCCCCTCCTCCAGCTCCCCCGGGAGGTCCATCTGCCGGAAGGCCAGCGGTTCCCGGCTGCCCAGCAGAAGGCGGCAGGCCGCCGAGCAGGAGGCTGCCAGGCTGATCTCCCGGAAGGGGCCGTATTCCTCGATAAAGCGGGGATGGCTCCGGCAGGTGCTGCTGGTGGCCGCCTCCCCCAGACGCAGATGGATCTCGCAGAGATTCCCGCCGTCCAGGAAGGGACACCGGCCGCCCCGGAGCGGGAAGCAGTCCGCTCCCTCCTCATCTGCCTGGAGAGCCGCCCGCAGACGGTCCCCGAAGGGGCCCGGCAGGGTGCGGTAGCGGCGGGCCGTCTCCGGGTCAATGACCACCTCCCAGCCGATGCAGCAGCTGTGAGGGCAGGCCCCTGCCATGCAGTGAAAGTCTTCATAATAATCCGGCACCAGGGTTTGCATGGCTGTTCTTCCTCTCTTTCCGCCGGCAGACAGCACCTGCGGCAGATTTTTTCTCTCAGTTGTAGAAACAACAGATTTTTTCTTCTTATTGTACGATACTGCTGTCCAGAAAGCAAGGCGCGGGTTTGAAACCCGCCGGAAGGAGACACACTATGGTAAGAAGGATCATTGAGATTGACCGGGAGAAGTGCAACGGCTGCGGCGCCTGCGCCGCGGCCTGCCACGAGGGGGCCATCGGCATGGTGGACGGAAAGGCACAGCTGCTGCGGGACGACTACTGCGACGGCCTGGGGGACTGCCTGCCCGCCTGTCCCACCGGGGCCATCACCTTTGTGGAACGGGAGGCGGCCGCCTACGATGCTGCCGCAGTCGCGGCAGCACAAGGGCTCCCACTGCGGCCCAATGAAATGGGCGCAGTGGGAAGAGGAGGCGCAAGGGAGCGGACGCAGATTTCCCCGCAGGGGGAATCGAAGCGCAGCGGACTTTGCGGCGACGAGGCGGCCGCGCTGGCCAGGAAGGCGTCGGCCCTGCAGGGCACCGCCCCCCGGCAG
>CAMMCS010000063.1 GCA_946494635.1 uncultured Oscillibacter sp.
GGGTGTACCGCTCCATGTCCATGGTGGGCCGGTTGTAGAAGTTCCCCTCGTCCCGAACCTCTTCCCAGCCGCTGGTGAGGACGGAGGCCGCGATCTCCTGCCCCTCCAGGCCCAGGGTGCCGGCGAGAGGCCGGGGCCACAGCATCCAGAGGGCGAAGGCCAAGACAGCCGCCGCCAAAAGAATCAAAATCCCATTTCGGAGTTTTCGAGCCATGAAAGCGCCGCCCCCTTCCCGCAGTTTCCCTCAGGATACCACAGGCGGGGGGCGGCTTCCATCAAATCCAGGTAAAATTTTGGAGCTTTACAGCCCCCGCAGGTCAAAGTCCGGGGTGTACTCCTCTTTCGCAGACGTGCGCTCCTGGGTGTAGCCGTCGGTGATGCCGCAGTTCTCCATGTATTCCACCGCCGCCCGGTACTCCGCCCGCGTCACATGGCGGCGGAGGCTCCCCTCCGCCCCCGGCTGGGGGGTGTACTGGGCCATCAGGGAGAACAGCACCTCCCCGGGGCGGAAGGTCTCTGCCACCCAGTCGATGACCCTTCGGGTGTTCTCCAGCTCCCCCGGCAGCAGCAGGTGGCGGATCAGCACGCCCCGCGTCAGCAGTCCATTCTCCATTTGGTACGGCCCCGTCTGGCGGAACATCTCCAAAATGGCCCGGCTGGCCCAGTCAAAGTAGTCCGCCGCGGCGGAGTACCTTCGGGCAGGTTCCGGGAGGGCGTACTTCAGGTCCGGCAGGTACACCTGGACCCTTCCCTCCAGCCGCCGGAGGGTCTCCGGCTTCTCGTAGCCGCCGCAGTTCCACACCACCGGCACGGGCCACTCCTCGTCCCCCAGGGCCTCCAAAACGGCATCTGTAAAGTGGGTAGGGGTCACCAGGTCCAGGCAGGCGGCGCCCTGCCCGATCAGCTCGTGAAAGATCTCCCGGAGGCGCGCCACGGTCAGGGGCTTTCCCACGTCCCCCTGGGAGATGGGCCTGTTCTGGCAGAAGCAGCACCGGAGATTGCAGCCGGAGAAAAACACCGTCCCGGCGCCGTGTTCCCCCACGAGACAGGGCTCCTCCCACAGGTGGAGCATCGCCCGGGCGGCCACGGGAAGGCTGGGCTGGCGGCACACGCCGCCCCCCTTCGTCTCCGTCCGCTCCGCGCCGCAGTCCCGGGGGCACAGGCGGCAGATCACAGCAGATCCTCCGGGTGGAAGTCCGGGCCCAGGTCCCCGGCCATCCAGTGCTTGCGGCACAGGCCGATGTACTGGTCGTTGGCCCCCAGCACCACCTGCTCGCCCTCCTTGAGGACCTTGCCGGTGTGGTCGAACCGGGCGTTGAAGGTGGCCTTCTTGCCGCACCAGCAGATGGTCTTGACCTCCTCGATCTTGTCGGCCATCACCAGCAGGGCCTCGCTGCCGGGGAACAGGTCCCCCTTGAAGTCCGCCCGCAGGCCGTAGCAGATGACGGGGATGCCCAGGTCGTCCACCAGGCCCACCAGGTACATGACCTCCTCCTTTGTCAGGAACTGGGCCTCGTCCACGATGACGCAGGCGTTCTGCTGCAGCTCCATGACGGAGAGCTGCTGCATCTCGTCAAAGTAGATGCAGGGGTAGGTGAGGCCGATGCGGGAGACCACCATGTGGTCCCCGTCCCGGGTGTCGATCCGGGGCTTCACCAGCAGGGTCTTCTGCCCCCGCTCCTCGTAGTTGAACCGGGTCATCAGGGCGTTTGCGGTCTTGCTGGAGCCCATGGCCCCGTATTTGAAATAGAGCTGTGCCATTGATCTGTTTTCTCCCTCTCCGATATCTTTTGTGCGGCCTCCCGGCCGCCTTCTGTCATGTCTCCGACTCGCCGCCTGTATCGGCGCTGCCGGTCTCCGCAGGAGCCTCCTCCCAGCCAGAGGGCTCCGTCTCCAGCGCCTCCTCCGAAAACTCCAGCACCATCCGGCGGCAGGCGCGGCAGAGGTAGGCGGTTTTGTACCGCAGGAGCACTGTGCCCTCATGATCTACCCGGATGGCCGCGCCGTCCGCCCCGCCTATTATCCTGGGCGGCCAGCCGGGCCACCACCGGACGGCATCGCGGCCAGTGACATATCCCACCTCCATCTCCTGCCCGCACCAGGGGCAGGCCATGGGAGGCGGCGGGGTCTCACGCTGCCGCTTCTTCTCCTTCCGATCCTCGTTCCAGTCCCGAAGCTCGTCCAAAAGGCTGGGGGCGTAGTCCTTGTCTTCCGGCCCCGGCTCCGCCGGACGGGGCGGCTTTTCCGGCGCATAGTCCCAGGGGTCCTCGCTCTTTTTCCAGAAGGGCATGCCTACTCCTCCTTTTCTTCTCTCGCCTGCCGGACGTGCTGGTCAAACCGCTCCCCCGTCCGCCGGGGCAGGAAGGAAATGGGCGCCGGCGTCTCCCGCCCGCGGTAGTAGCACCACAGCCACCGGAGGCACCAGGCCAGCTTGCGGAGCAGCAGGGCCAGCAACAGCAGCCCCGCCAGGTTGATAAGTTCCACAGCGCCTCACTTGCCCTTCTCGTCCTCGTCATCCACGTCCTTGTAGTCCACCGTGTACACGGGGCCGCGGAACCTGGGCTCTCGCTCCGCGTCCTCCGCCCGGTACTGGGCGGATCGCTTCCGCAGGCGGCGCAGAATCACAATCACCGCCGCCGCGATGAGGATGGGCACCGCGAACCGCAGTGCCAACAGCAAAAAGCTCCCCAGCAGCCGGAACAGCGTCAGGGGCAGTCCCACCAGCAGGCTCATTTGTCAGTCCTCCTTCCAGCCGCCCAGGCGGCGTCTCGCCTCGTCGGAATACCGGGCGAAGGCCGAGGGCACCGCCCGCTCCTTCAGGCCCCCGGCGTCTGTCCAGGTGAAGTCCGCCGGGCCGTCGCCGGCCACCTCCAGGGTGTAGCCGGTCATGTGCCACTCCACATGGGTGAAGATGTGCCGGGCGGTCAGGCGGCTCTCCCACTGCCTGGGGACAAGGCCCCAGCCCTCCGCCACGGCGGAGGCCCCGGCCTCGTCCAGCGCCCCCTCCACATTGGGGAACTCCCACAGCCCGGCGAGAAGCCCCGTCCCGGGCCGCTTCCGCAGGGCGATCCGCCCCTGCCGCAGCAGCAGGAACACCGTCCGCTCCTCCACCCGGCGGGGCTTTTTGGCCCCCTTCACCGGCAGATCCTCCGCCGTGCCGTGGAGGCGGCCCAGGCAGAAGTCCCGGGCCGGGCACTCCAGGCACCTTGGCGGGCCGTTGGGGGCGCAGACCGTGGCACCCAGCTCCATGGTGGCCTGGTTGAAGACGCGGATGTCCTCCGCCGCCTCCGGCATGATGGCCTGGATCTGGGACCGCACGATTTTTTTGACTTTCGGATCGGCGATGTCGTCGCGGCAGTCCGTCAGCCGCATCACCACCCGCAGCACGTTGCCGTCCACCGCCGCCTCCCGCTTCCCGAAGGCGGCGGAGGCGATGGCGCTGGCGGTGTAGTCCCCGACCCCCGGCAGGGCCAGCAGGCCCTCATAGGTGTCCGGGAACCGGCCGCCGCTCTCCGCCACGATCCGGGCGGCCTTCTGCAGGTTCCGGGCCCGGCTGTAATAGCCCAGGCCCTCCCACAGCTTCATCAGCCGCTCCTCCGGCGCGGCGGCCAAAGCCTCCACCGTGGGGAAGGCCGTGAGAAACCGGGCGTAGTAGCCCAGTACCGCCGCCACCCGGGTCTGCTGCAGCATGATCTCCGACACCCAGATGCGGTAGGGGTCCCGGGTCCGCCGCCAGGGCAGGTCCCGGGCGCTGGCCCGGTACCACCGCAGCAGGGGCTCCGGCAAATATTGCAAAACGGTTTTGGTTGTCAAGCCCTCGTTCCCCATGGTATGATTGTACCATATCCCCTTTCCGGATCTGACGCCCTCCCCGGAAGGGAGGGCCGTCCATCGGCGGCCCCGGGGCCGCGCTGCGGTTATTGTACCACATCCTCCGCAAACTTCCCACCCCCTGGGCAAAATTTTTGCGCGGCCCTTGACCTTCCCCCGGGTGGAAGGTGTATCCTGCCCACAGATGTGAGGTGATACGCTTGAAGATCAACGAGGTGGAGGCCCTGGTGGGCATCACCCGGAAGAACATCCGCTTTTACGAGGCGGAGGGGCTGCTCTGCCCCCGTCGGAACAGCCAGAACGGCTACCGGGACTATGGGGAGGCAGAGGTGGAGGCCCTGCGGCGGATCAAGCTGCTGCGGAAGCTGGGGGTGCCCCTGGAGGAGATCCGCCAGATGCAGCAGGGCGTCCACACGGTGGGAGACGGCATGCGCCGCCATCTCATCTCCCTGGAGCGGGAGCGGCAGAATCTGGAGGCGGCCATCCGCCTGTGCGGCGGCCTGACAGGCCGGCAGGAGCGGCTGGAGGATCTGGACGCGGCGGCGCTGCTGGATCACATGGCCCGGATGGAACAGGAGGGAACGACCTTTATGAACAAGCAGAAGCAGGACACGAAGCGCCGGCGGTATGTGGCGCCTGTGATCGCCGCGATCCTGATGGCGGTGCTGATGGCGGGGCTGGTCTGGCTCTTTCTCTGGGCCTTTCAGGCGGACCCGGCTGGGGCCCCGCCCCTGCCGGTGCTGGCCCTGTTCGTGGCCATCCCCGCGGCGGTGGTGATCGGCGTGATCATCGCCCTGGTCCAGCGGATCCGGGAGATTGAGCAGGGGGAGGAAGACGATGCCAGGCAATACTGAAAAGGCCCGGGAGCGGCGGCAGGCCGTTCTCTCCGCCGTCATCTGCGGGGCGGGCCTGCTGGCTCTGGCCGCCGTCTTTCTGTGGCTGCGGCGGTTTCTTGGCCTGGAGAGCTGGCTCTCCGGCCTGTTTGTGATCCTGGCGGTTTTGTCCCTTGCGCAGCTGGCGGCCCTGGCCAAGGCCCTGTGGGAGCGGCTGCGGGAAATTGAGAAAGGAGAGCTGTATGATTCTGTTGACGATTGAGTATGTCCCTGGCAGGGAGATCGAGGCCCTGGGGCTGGTGAAGGGCACGGTAGTCCAGTCCAAGAACTTCGGCAAGGACTTTATGGCCGGCATGAAAACCATCGTAGGGGGCGAGATCAAGGGCTACACGGAGATGCTCATTGAAGCCCGCCAGATCGCCACCAAACGGATGGTGGACGACGCGGAGGCCCTGGGCGCTGACGCGGTGGTGGGGCTGCGGTATGGCTCCGCGTCTGTGATGCAGGGGGCGGCGGAGGTCATCGCCTATGGAACGGCGGTGAAGTTCAAGGGATGACTGTCACCTTTCTGGATCACAGCGGCTTCCTGGTGGAGCTGCCAACCGTCACCCTGCTTTTTGACTGGTGGAAGGGCGCGCTTCCGCCGCTGCCGGCCAAGCCCCTGCTGGTGTGCGCCAGCCACCGCCATCCGGACCACTTTGACCCGAAAATCTTCTCCCTGGATGACGGCCGGCGGGAGATCCGCTTCCTGCTGGGCCGGGGCATCCGCCTGACGGACCGGAACCGGGAGAAGTGGGGCCTGTCAGAGGAGACCGCCGAAAAATGCCAGATCCTCTCCGGCGGTGCGTCCGCCTCTCCCCTGCCCGGCGTCACGGTGGAGACGCTGCCCTCCACCGACGAGGGCGTGGCCTTCCTGGCGGCGGCGGACGGCCGGGCCATTTTCCACGCCGGGGATCTGAACTGGTGGCACTGGGAGGGCGAGGACCCGGACTGGAACCGGAACATGGAGGCCAACTTCCGGCGGTATGCGGAGCCCCTCCGGGGCCGGAGGATCGATCTGGCCATGCTGCCCCTGGACCCCCGGCTGGGAGAGGACGGCTTCCGGGGTCCCCGGTACTTTCTGGAGCTGGCGGAGATCCGGCATTTTCTGCCCATGCATCAGTGGCGGCATTTTGACTTTACAGAGAAGTTCCTGGCGGCGTATCCCCAGTTCGCGGCGCAGGCCATCCCTGTGGAGCGGCGCGGCCAGCAGTTTCTCTTGGAATAAGCGGCAAGAGCCGGGCCCTTTCGGGTCCGGCTCTTTTTCTGCGCGGGGCGTTCCGCGATCTGCGCCCTCCGCGCCTGCCTCTTCACGCTCTTTTTCAGGACTGCGGCAGGATCAGGCAGCTGCCGCTGACCTCCGGCCCGTAGGCGCTCAGCTCCGGCAAAAACTCCGTTTCCGGGCTGGCGGCAGTCACTGCCGCCTCCAGCGCCGGGATCTGCTCCGCCGTGGTGACAGCGCAGACCCGGTCCACCAGCGGGGCGATGTCCGCCAGCGCCAGGCCGGCCGTATCATCCCGGCCGGCAAGGATCACCTCGGCCGGCAGCTCCACGGAAATTGCCACGCCGTACTCCGCCAGATCTGCCCGCAGCTCCTCCAGGAATGTGCGGACGCTGGCCGTCCGGTTGGCGCCGCCATAGTTGACCTTGCTCAGGGGGCCCGTCGTCGGATACCCCAGATCTGTCAGCAGGATCTCGTCAAAGCCAAGATCTGCGATCTCCGCCGCCAGATCCCGGAGATACTGCCGGGCCGCCGGCTTGTTGGGATCCAGCCAGTTCTGGTTGTTCCCGTCGTAATAGATAAAGCCGCCGGTGTTTTTCAGGCCCATGCCCTCCACGTCCGCCCGGGCGGCGATGGGATCCAGGAAGCAGCTCATCCGGGCGATGGTGTGATAGCTGCTCTCCGTCATCTCTGTCAGGGCCGCGGCGGTGTCCTCCGCCGTGGTGACGGTGCCGTCCGCGGCGCCGGCGGCCGCAAAGCAGATGTGCCCGGCGCTGTCCTTCAGCGTGAGGGCCACGGCGTTATAGACGAGGCTGGACGAGGCCGAGGCCGCTATCCGCTCCTCCTGCCAGGCGGACTGGGTCAGCGGCGCGGCGGACACGGAGAAGACAGCCAGCCGCTCCGGCTGCTCCGGCTCCTGGATGGTGACCTCCACATTCTGCGGAGGCGTCTCCTCCTCAGCTGGCTGCTGCTCCTGCCAGGGCAGCACCACATGGGCGCGCCCATCCTCGTCATAGACCACATAATCCTGCAGCCAGATCACGGCCACGGATGCCAGAATCACCAGCACCAGCACAACGATCAGTACAACCCTGCCCTTGGAGACCCGGCCCCGGTAGCTGCGGTAGCCCCTGGTCCCTCCCATGTCCGTCACCTCGCTTTCAGATCACCGGCCTTCCCCTCAGGGCTGGATGGCGTTGAGCTTGTTCACCCGGCGCTCGTGCCGGCCGCCCTCAAAGTCCGTGGAGAGAAAGACCTCCACCATCCGCTCCGCCAGGTTCTTGCCGGTGAAGCCGGCGCCAATGGCCATCATGTTGGCGTCATTGTGGCGGCGGGTCATCTCCGCCTCCAGGGAATCGGCGCAGTGGGCGCAGCGGATGCCCTTCACCTTGTTGGCGGCGATGGAGATGCCGATGCCGGTGGTGCAGATGACGATGCCCCGGTCATACTCGCCGGAGGCCACGGCCCGGGCCGCCGCCTCGCCGAAGTCGGGGTAGTCGCAGCTCTCCGTGGAGTAGCAGCCGAAGTCCTTGTACTCGTGGCCCAGCTTCTCCAGCAGCTTGATGATGTCACATTTCAGGGCGTAGCCGCCGTGATCGGAACCCAAAGCGATTTTCATGGTGATCGTTCTCCTTTTCAGCTGATATTGTCCCACCTGGGGACAGGCTAGTTCTATTATAATGCCCAGCGCGGAAAGCCGCAAGCTTTGAAATTTCTCTTTTTCAGGCCCGGGGCCTTTCACAGTGCATGCCACTCCGGCGTGCCCCGCCGGAAGGTACAGAACCGGCGGAAGCCGCTCTCCCGCAGCAGGGCCTGCCCCTCCCGAAGGGCGCAGCCCACGGCGGCGGGGGTATGGGCGTCCGTGCCCAGGGTGATGATCTCGCCCCCCAGGGAATGATACAGCCGCAGCCACTTCCCGTCCGGCAGGGGGGTGTTGCCCCGGTTGGTGTTCAGCTCGATGCCGATGCCCTTGGGTATGATGATCCGGAAGATCTCCGCGATCTCCTCCTCAAACCCGTCAAAGCTGGCGCCCATGCCATGGCCCTCGTTCAGATACCGCAGGGGAAGGGTCAGATGGCCCAGCACCTGGAACCTCCCCCACTCCGCCAGCTTTTTCACCTGGCCCAGATAGTCGGCGAGGCACGCCTGGGTCTCTTCCACATTCCGGGGCCGCAGGAAGTACAGGTCCCGGCCGTCCATCCGCTCCGACAGGGTGTGGATCGACCCGATGCAAAAATCCAGCTCCGGGGCCGATGCCAGCATGGCCTCCATCCGCTTGATTCCCCAGACCGGGTCCCCCAGCTCCGCCCCAAGGCGCAGGGTGATCCGCTCTCCCGCGGCCGCCTGGGCGGCGCGGAACTCGGCGGCCATCGGCGCCCAGTCATAGCCCTCCTTTGGCCGGGTGGTGCCGAACTGGATGGGCTCCACATGGTCTGTAAAGCAGATCTCCTGGAGCCCCTGCCGGATGGCGGCCTCCGCCATCTCCGTCATGGAGGCGGAGGCATCCGGCGAGATCCGGGAGTGCAGATGATAGTCGGCTAGATACATGGACGCCTCACTTTTTGAACTTCTTGAAGAAGGGCTTCTGGCCCTGGGTCTCGCTCTCACCCATGGCCTCCGCGAACTTCTTCAGGGCTTCCTTCTGCTCCTTGTTCAGATTCTTGGGGGTCTCAATGTAGACGGTGACGTACTGGTCGCCCCGGCCCCGGCCGTTGATGGAGGGGATGCCCTTGCCCTTCAGGCGGAAGGTGGTGCCGGACTGGGTGCCCTCCGGCAGGGTGTACTTCACCTTGCCGTCGATGGTGGGGATCTCCAGCTCCGCGCCCAGGACCGCCTGGGTGAAGGTGATGGGGGCCTCACACAAAACAGAGGTGCCCTCCCGCCGGAACAGCTCGTGGGGCCGGACGGTAATGGTGATCAGCAGGTCTCCGTTGGGGCCGCCGTTCTTGCCGGCGTTGCCCTGCCCCCGGATGGAGATGGTCTGCCCGTTGTCGATGCCCGCGGGGATGCTGGCCTGGATGGTCTTTTTCTTCCGCACCGCGCCGGTGCCCCGGCAGTCCTTGCAGGGCTGGTGGATGATCCGGCCCTTGCCGCCGCACTTGGGGCAGGGGGAAGAGGTCGCGAACACGCCCATGGGCGTCTGCCGCCGGACCTGGATCGTACCGGTGCCGTGGCAGTCCGGGCACACCTCCGGCGCGGTGCCGGGGGCGCAGCCGCTGCCGTGGCAGGTGTCGCAGCCCTCGTACCGCTCCACGGTGACTTCCTTCTCGCAGCCGAAGGCCGCCTCCTCAAAGCTGATGGCGATGGACATGCGGATGCTCTCGCCCCGCTGGGGGGCGTTGGGGTTGGTGCGCCGTCCGCCGCCGAACCCGCCGCCGAAGAAGCTGCCGAAGATGTCCCCCAGGTCGCCGAAGTCGAAGCTCCCGTCGAACCCGCCGCCGAAGCCGCCGGCGCCGAAGTTGGGATCCACGCCCGCGTGGCCGTACTGGTCGTACCGGGCCTTTTTGTCCGGGTTTGAGAGAACCTCGTAGGCCTCGTTGACCTCCTTGAACTTCTCCTCCGCCGTCTTGTCTCCCGGGTTCAGATCCGGGTGGTATTTCCGGGCCATCTTTTTATAGGCCTTTTTGATCTCGTCCTCAGAGGCCCCGCGGGAGACGCCCAGGACCTCGTAATAATCGCGTTTCTGTTCTGCCATAGAATCTCACCTCTATTCAGAGTGAAGAGTGGAGAGTTCAGAGTGAAGATATGGGATCCGCCGCAGGCGGATCATTTCAATATGTCCGGCTCCGCCGGACTCCAAAATCTCCACTCTCCACTCTCAACTCTTCACTCTTTTCAACAGGCGCAGTGCCGCGCAGGCGGGGTGTCCCCCGCCCGCGCGGCCGCGTGGCATCTGATTACTTCTTGTTGTTCTCGTCATCGTCGACCACCTTGTAGTCGGCGTCGTAGTACTG
>CAMMCS010000064.1 GCA_946494635.1 uncultured Oscillibacter sp.
TCCAGAGAGCCGAGGATTTCATCCTTTGTCAGGCTGAAAAAAGTCAGTGCCCACAGTGAAATCGTCTCCCCCTCAATTTCGTACAGCGCCTCCGGCTCTGCCGGCAGGATGGTATCCACGGTTTCCGACAGAGTAAAGCTGACCATGAGGCCGCCGTCCTCCAGTTCAAAGACGTGGGGGCTGGCTTCGTAGGCCTGTGACCACGCATCCCCCGGCTCTGCGTCAGCAGAGTGCGCCGCGCCCAGTTCAAAAAGCAAATGCTGATGGACAGCGGCATCCCCCTTTTCGACATGCGGAAGGGATTCCTCCCCGCCCAGGGCCAGAGCGGGGGAGAAGAAAAAGATTTCATCGGCTGCGAGGCTGCCGTATTTCGCGGCTGCTTCCCGGAACAGCTTTTTGCGGAGAAATTGCTCCGCAAACTGTTCGCTGGGGAGGATGCGCTCAAAAAAGTCGGAAAAGCCGGCGGAAAAGCTGCCCGATCTGCGGGAGTGAATATCCAGCAGGCACATATCGTCAGCGGTTTCAGACAGCCTGCGGTAAATAAAGAGCGTCCCGAATCCGGTCATCAGAATGGGCAGACACCCCGGCTGCTCTCCCAGCCACAGGGTGAGCGTGTCAGCATAGTCCATGGGGTTGATCAGCTTCAGCAGTCCTCCGCCGTAATTCCCGAATCCGTATTCCTGCCAAAAGGCCAGGAGTTCTGCCGGAACCCTTCCCTGAAGCTGCGGCAGCAGCTCGGCGGTGGGTTTTCTCAAATCGGGATCCGGCGGATATTTGCTTACGAACAGGTCAAGTCCTTTCATCGCGCGTCCTCCTTTTCGCCTGCTTTCACCGCGGCTGTTTCAAAATAAGTGCAATTTTATAAATTTGTTTTTATTTTGCCTGAAATGAAATCCGCCCGAATAACACGCCGAAACATCATATCCGGACGGATTTGCACTTTCTTCTCAAGGCGCGGGGGTTCTTTTCCATTTTTCCAGGATGTCCAAAACCGCGTTCAGCTGGGCATCGACTGTTTCATCAGCGGCTTCCGGAACGAACAGGGGGAGCGTGTCGGGGATCGCTCTGCGTACCACCATTGCGGTCAGGCTCAGATTCGTAAACAGATGGATCCTTGCGGCATCTGCCTTGATTCCGAAGTTCTTCAGGATTTCTCCGAAAAGACGAAGCTGCTTTTGGCGGAACACCTGATAGCTCTCCTTTGACAGGCGCTTGAAAATAAGCTGCTGTTCTTCAATCGTCAAAACGGCAATCCCATTTTTCTCCCCATAGCAGCAGGCATGGAGAAATTGTTTCACAGCGTCACGCCAGCTTAGCGCGGGATCTGCCATCAGCGTCTGCACATATTGGATGATTTTAGGCTGCTGCAGGTAAAGCGTTTCAACGATCAGATCCTCTTTTGTTGCGAAAAAAGAATAGAAGAATGTCCGGGAGATCCCGACTTTTTTATATACCTGCTCCACAGTTGTATGCTGTATGCCCTGCTTTGACATCAGCTCCAGCCCGACCGCAATAAGCTGCGTTCGGATGCGCGCTCTGTCCGCATCCGAATAGGCCACCTTTGGCACGCCATCACCCTCCTGTGAAATAAAAACAAATCGGATAATTTGATTTTATTTTATCTTACCATATCCGGCAAGACAATACAAGCGTAAAAATCGGCCGGCGGGAGCGGTTACGCTGCGCGTTTGCAGAGGGGCTTTCTTCCGCTGAGACCGTGTGGTACAATATATTTCCGGATGAATGATTTCGCGGACAGGGACAACAGGCCGTTGGAATGGGGGCAGACAGGATGGACGAAAAAACAAGGCGGGCGCGTGAGCCGGGTCAGATCCAGGTCCGGGGCGCCAGGGTACACAATCTGAAAAATGTGGATGTGGACGTGCCCCTGCACAGGATCGTGGGGGTGGCCGGGGTCTCCGGGTCGGGGAAGTCCTCCCTGGCCCTGGGGGTGCTGTACGCCGAGGGCTCCCGGCGGTATCTGGAGTCCCTGTCCACCTATACCCGCCGCCGGATGACCCAGGCGGCCAGGGCGGACGTGGACGAGGTGCTGTACGTCCCGGCGGCCCTGGCGCTGCACCAGCGGCCCGGCGTGCCGGGCATCCGCAGCACCTTCGGCACCGGGACGGAGCTGCTCAACAGCCTGCGGCTGATGTATTCCCGCCTGGCCAGCCACCGCTGCCCCAATGGGCACGACGTGCCGCCCTCCCTGGCGGTGGCGGCGGGGCAGGAGCTGGTGTGCCCGGTGTGCGGCGCGCGCTTTTATGCGCCGGGAGCGGAGGAGCTGGCCTTCAACAGCCAGGGGGCCTGCCGCACCTGCGGCGGCACCGGTGTGGTGCGGGCGGTGGACCGCTCCACCCTGGTGCCGGATGACTCCCTGACCATCGACCAGGGGGCGGTGGCCCCCTGGAACAGCCTGATGTGGGCCCTGATGACCGACGTGTGCCGGGCCATGGGCGTCCGGACGGACGTGCCCTTCCGGGACCTGACGCCGGAGGAGAAGGAGATCGTCTACGACGGCCCGGCGGTGAAGAAGCACATCCTGTACCACGCCAAAAACTCCAACGACGTGGCGGAGCTGGACTTCACCTACTACAGCGCCGTCCACACGGTGGAAAACGCCCTTGCCAAGGTGAAGGACGAGAAGGGCATGAAGCGGGTGGAGAAGTTCCTGAAGGAGGACGTCTGCCCCGACTGCGGCGGTACCCGCCTGTCCGCGGCGGCCCGGGCCCCGAAGCTCCGGGGCATCGGCCTGGACGGGGCCTGCCGGATGTCCCTGGCGGAGCTGGTGGACTGGGTGGCGGAGGTGCCCGCGTCCCTCCCGGAGGAGATGCGCCCCATGGGGGAGAGCATCTGCCAGTCCTTCCAGGCCGTGGCCCGGCGGCTGATGGAGCTGGGGCTGGGCTATCTGACCCTGGACCGGGCCTCATCCACCCTCTCCACCGGGGAGCGGCAGCGGATGCAGCTGGCCCGGGCGGTGCGCAACCGCACCACCGGGGTGCTGTATGTGCTGGACGAGCCCTCCATCGGCCTGCACCCGGCCAACATCGCGGGGCTGACGGCGGTGATGGACGACCTGGTGGCGGACGGCAACTCCGTGCTGCTGGTGGATCACGACGCCCAGATCCTCTCACACGCGGATTGGATCATCGAGATGGGGCCGGAGGCCGGGGCCCGGGGCGGCCGGGTGGTGGCCCAGGGTACCGTGGAGGAGCTGGCCGCCAATGAAAGCTCCCGGATCGGGCCCTACCTGTCGGGACAGGCCCAGCCCATCGCCCGGCCCCAGGCAGGGCCGGAAACGGTATTTGCAGAGGAGGCCATCCGCCTGGAGACCGGCGCGATCCACACGGTGAAGCCCCTGGCGCTGGAGCTCCCCAAGGGGAAGCTGACGGTGGTGACGGGGGTCTCCGGCTCCGGCAAGACCACCCTGATCCTGGAGAGCCTGGTGCCGGGGCTGGAGGCCCACATCGCCGGAAGGCCCCTGCCGCCCCATGTCCGCCGTGTGACGGCGGACGGCATTGAGCGGGTGAAGCTCATCGACGCCACCCCCATCGGCATCAACGTCCGCTCCACCGTGGCCACCTATGCCAACGTCCACGATGAGCTGCGGAAGATCTACGCCCGGAGCCAATCAGCCAAGGCACTGGGCTGCAAGGCCGGGGACTTCTCCTACAACACCGGGAAGCTCCGCTGCCCCACCTGCGACGGCACCGGGTCCATCAGCCTGGACGTGCAGTTCCTGCCGGATGTGGACATCCCCTGCCCGGCGTGCCGGGGCTCCCGGTACAGCCGGGACGCGGGCCGGGTGCGGGTGGTGACCCGGTCCGGGGCGGCCTTCACCCTGCCGGAGCTGATGGCCATGGACATCCACACGGCCCTGGAGGCCTGCGCGGACTGGAAGGTGGTCCGTCAGCGGCTCCAGGTGCTGGAGGATCTGGGCCTGGGCTATCTGACCCTGGGGGAGGACACCCCCAGCCTCTCCGGCGGGGAGGCCCAGCGGCTGAAGCTGGCCAGCGAGATGGGCCGGGGCCAGGAGGACACGGTGTTCGTCTTTGACGAGCCCACCATCGGCCTCCACCCCCTGGACGTGCGGACGCTGCTGGGGGTGTTCCAGACCCTGATCGACAACGGCGCCACGGTGGTGGTGATCGAGCACGACCTGGACGTTATCCGCAGCGCTGACTACCTTGTGGACATGGGCCCGGGCGGCGGTGAGTCCGGCGGGGAGATTGTGGCGGCCGGCACGCCTGCCCAGGTGAGGCGGAATCCCCGGAGCATCACCGGGCGGTACCTGTGAGGCGCGTGAATCCCATCGCCGGAAGATCGGAGCCCGGACGCCCTGCCGGGCGGCGCGCTGGCTTGCGTACCGGGCCGCCTGCGTTATAGAAAGAGGTTGGTATCAAAATGTGATACCAACCTCTTTTGAGTATCCGGGAGCCTGATATGCCTTTCAGAACCCCGACAGATCCACGCCCAGGAGGACGAGGGCAAGGCCGGCCAGGAGCCAGGGCAGGAAAATGACCGGGAGCAGGAGGACCGCCTTGTGGTTCTCGTAGTGGTACTCCTCACAGGAAAACAGCTTGTCCGGATCATCGGTATAATAGAGATGCAGGTACAGGGGCGGTGTCGATGGATGTTTGAAATAGGCGGTGTACTGCCGGTCCTCGCCGTCGATCGTGTAACGGTAGGCGGCGCGCCAGTTGTAGCGGGATGCCTCGCCGGAGGGATGCTTGTCCGCCAGAGACGCCTTGATGACGTGGCCCCTGCTCTTGGCGATGTCCCGTTTCCGCTCCCAGCTGACGCCGCGGGACACCTTCCTGTACAGCGGCACCGCGACGGCATAGCCCCCGATCAGGACCGCAAACACGGCCGCCCATTTGAGCCAGTTGATAGGATCGTCGGTAAACATCGTGACGAGCGCCTCTTGGATACTCAATTTCAGCACCTCCCTGGTGACGCCAGCACATCTCCTGCGCCTATCATACGATATTTGGCGGCGCTCCGCAAGAGCGTCTCACGCACCAGCGCGGGCCCCTCCGCCGTGCGCCGCCGGCCGCGGGAATGGGGCCGCGCGGGAACTGCAAACGACTCTTGATGTTTCCCGGCAAATATAGTATCCTGCATGCAGAAGCATGGCGGCGCTTTGGCGCGGGAAGGAGAAAGGCCATGGCGGAAAAAAGCCGGAAATCATACAGCAATCCCTATCACAGCCTGGAGGCCATCTGGATGGTGCTGCGGCGCCATGCCTCCAGGGAGCGGCCGCTGAGCGTGGCGGAGATCTGCCGCTATCTGGAGCGGATGGAGCAGGCGCCCTCCAGAACCACGGTGAGCCGCCTGCTGAGCCAGGCCCCCGGCCTGCTGGCCCTGTTCTCTCCGGAGGCTCTGGCGGAACAGGGGGCACACGCCGGCGTGGGCACCTATGGCGCGGAGGACGGGCTCCATGTGGTGGTGGAGACAGCGGAGGGGACAGTTCTGACACGGGACGCGGTGCTGGATATCACCTCCCGGCCTTTTCAGGCGCCCTCCTACTCCGCGGTGGACAAGCTCCTCAAGGACGGGGTGCCCTTTGACCTGAATACCTTCCCCTTCCGGCTCCAGTGCGTGGCCCGGATCGGGGACACCCGGCGGGGCCACCAGTATATCCCCTACGAGGACTGGGAGGAGCGGCAGGGAGCGCGGCGCAACAACGCCACCAGGTACTACTATCTGGCCAACGCCCTGACGGAGGGGGAATGGCGGATCTTCTCTGACCTGGTGCAGGTGTACCCCTACATCTCCCAGGCCCAGACGGAGAAATTCCTGCGGGTGCTGAACCGGCTGCGGCCCCGGGGCACCCGCTATGTCCCCAGCCGCTACGCCTGCAAGCGGGGCAGTCCGGAACAGTTCCGGATCATCAACCTGCTGGACCGGGCCATCCGGAGCCGGCGGAAGGTCCGGGTGGCCTACGGGGAGTACCGGCTGTTCCTCACCAACGGGAAATGGCAGCCAAAGCTGGTCCAGCGGCGGCGGAACGGGCTGCTGGAGGTGGCGCCTTACGCGCTGATGTGGTCCAACGGCAACTACTATCTGGTCTGCCGCCACCGCAGCATGATGAACCTGCGGGTGGACCGGATCCTGGCGGCGGAGAACCTGGAGGACACCTTTGAGATGCCGCCGGACTTTGACCCCGTCCAGTACCGGGACCGGTCCCCGGTGATGTACCCCGGCAAAAACACCTTCGTGCGGATGCGCTGCCGGGAGAGCCTGCTGAACACCCTGGTGGACTTCTTCGGCAGCGTTCCCCAGTATACGAAACCGGATGACCAGGGCATCATGGAGGTCACCATGTCCATCGCCGCGGGGGGCATGCAGCTGTTCGCCCTGCAGTATGCCGACCAGGTGGAGGTGCTGGAGCCGCTGTGGCTGCGGAAGCGGATCGGGCAGACCCTGGCCCGGAACGCGGAAAAATATAGCCGCTCGTAAAATTTGAACAGATCCCCGGGTTATGATGGCCTCAATCAAGATGACAAAGGAGGCCGCGGCGATGCAGCACCAAAGAAGTATGGAACAGGACTATCGCTTTTTGATGCCGGGGATCCATTCCGTTCCGGTGAATCAGCGGGGCGAGGTGGCCACCTCGATTCCCTATCGCCTGGAGGAGGGCGTCACCCAGGGGAGCATCCGGCAGGAGCTGGAGCGCCAGCCCCATATGCGGGCCCTGGCCCGGGCGCTGGACCCCGAACGAAAGGTCTATCTGCTCCACAGCTCCAGCCAGGAGCTGCTGGATCTGGCGGCTCAGTACATCGGAACCTTCCACCGGCTGGATGAGCGGGCAGACTGGTACGGGGACGATGTGGAGGATGAAGCGGTGACCGAGGAGGACGAGGCGGACGCGGATGACCTTTTGCCGATGGAGACGCCGGAGTTCCGGTTTGACTTCTCCAGGGAGCTGCCCTATCTGGAGCAATTTGAGGTCTCCCAGTTTTATGGGGGGAACACCTTCAGCGGGGCGGGAGGCTTCGGCTTTATGCCCCAGGAGCGGGGGCGCAGGACGCCCTGGTGGATGCGGAACTGCGCCGCCCCCCTGGCGGTGCGGTGGAACTCCGCCTATGGCATCCAGGCGCTCCAGAGCCTGCAGGAGCAGAGGGCGCTCCTGATCTTCCTGTGGTGTGACGGCACCGCATGGCAGGGGGAGGAGTTGGACGTCTTCGCCTCCGACAATGACGATTCCTTCTCCGGCAACCGTGTGGATGATTTCGCCTTTGAGCTGGAAACCGATGTGCTGCGTCTGGACGTCCCCCAGGCGGAGAGCCCCTACAAGCGGCAGGTCCTGTGCCAGATTGCCCGGCAGCGGGGCACCCGGATCGCCGGCGGCAAGGTTGCCGGCCAGGTGGTGCAGATGGTGGAGGCCCGCCGGGGCAATGTGGAGAACAGCACCCTGTCCAAGGCGGTGGCCAACGCCATCCTGCGGCACAAGGGCGGCGGCGCGCTGACGCTGCGGGATTTCGCCTATCTCAACGGGCTGCGCCAGGCGAACGCACCGGAGAAGAACACCGCCCAGCAGACGCTGGTAGGGCAGGAAGCGGTAAAACGGCAGCTGCAGCAGATCGTGGACAACCTGGCCTTTCAAAAAAGGCGGCAGGAGCTGGGCCTGAAAGGGGACTCCATCCACTGCACCTTCGCCTTCCTGGGCGCCCCGGGCACCGGAAAGACCACCTGGGCCCTGCGGCTGGCGGAGGAGATGAAGCAGAAGGGCCTGCTGGAGAACACGGACTCCATCTGCATCAGCGCCGCCGAGCTGAAGGCCATGTATGTGGGCCACACCACCGGCCGGGTGAAGGCGCTGTTTGATCAGTACAGCGTCATCATCCTGGACGAGGCGTACAGCCTCACGGAGGAGGGGGACACGGACTGCTTCACCAGAGAGGCCCTGGCCCAGCTGTGCGTGGAACTGGAGAAGCACGCCTCCGACCGGCTGGTGATCTTCGCCGGCTACGGCGGCAGCGGCGACCCCCGCAGCGACCGGATGCTCCGGTTCCTCCAGTGCAACCCGGGCATCAGCAGCCGGGTGGCCTTCAAGATCCGCTTTGAGGACTTCCAGCCCCGGGAGCTGGCAGAGGTGTTCACCTCCATGATGGAGAGCGGCGGCTATCAGGTGCCGGAGGGGAGCCTGGGGGCCGTGGAGGCGTTTTTCCGCCGCCTGAAGACCGGCCGGGAGGACTTCGGCAACTGCCGGGAGGCCCGGAACCTGGCCGACCGGGTGAAGGTCCAGATGTCCGCCCGGCTGTCTTCGGAGAAGCGGCTGACCCCGCAGCAGGCCAGCCAGGTACTGCCGGAGGATATCACCGCTGCGGCGGAGGAGATCCTGGGCGAGGAGCGGATGCTCCGCCGGGCGGCGCCGGCCATCGGGTTTTGACCGGCCCGCCCCACAGCTGCAGGGCATGCGCAAAAGCGCCGGCGGCCCGGCGATATAAGAGCGGTTCCGCCGCCTGCTTTTGGCCCTGGCGCGGGCGGGAATGTCCTGCAATGATGGGGCCGGGGAATACGAATCGGAGTTGAGAGATATGGGAAAGGGGATGCGCTTATGTGGAAGACCATGCAGAACAGCGATGTATGTGCCTTTTTTGAGGGGGATTTGCTGACGGTAATTGACAGGGAGGGGAACGTCCGCTTTGCCGATTGGACTGACCGGGACCGGCAGTCTGTCCCGAAGGAGCTGCGGCCTTCCACAGGGGAGCTGCTGAAACACACCATCCGCCAGGTCCTGCCGGCGGGGGAGGAGCTCTGGGTCCTCACCGCCAACACATGGATGCCGGAAGCCTTTGCCCAGATGCAGCTGGTCCGGCTGGACCGGGAGCTGCGGGAGCTGGGCCGGCAGGAGCTCTGTACTCTGGACAACAAGCTGGACTATCCCTATGTCAGATTCCGTACCGCCGCCACCCCCAACCACCTGCTGACGGCGGGAATGTACTTCCGGGTGGGCTTCGTGTCACAGCTGGACATCGGCGCCTATCAGGAGGACGAACTGAAGGACGGCGTGCAGGTCCTGTATCTGTACTGGAAGGCCCTGCCCGACGGCGAGGATGACGAGTGGGCGCTGGATATCTCCGAGGTCACCGGCCGCCTGCCCGGCGGCGAGGATGAGCTGGACAGCTTCCAGGACATCGAGGCGGTGATGGCCCGGGGGAACCGGCTGTGGATCCTGGCGGAGCTCAATCTCCACCCCTGGGGGTACTGCCGCGCGCTGCTGGAGGCGGATGTGGAGGAACACACCTGCCGCATCCTCTGGGCCTCTGACAAAAACGATCCCCACAGCTATGGCGGCGAACCCCGCATCCTGGACCTGGAGCGGGGCATCCAGTGGACCTTTGCCCACCGGGGCGAGGCGGGCCGGCCCCAGCAGGAGGACGTCATCGCAAGATGGCTGCCCCTGGTGCCCCGGCGGTTGGAGCCGGACGCCCCCATCCTGGAGGGGGAGCCGGTGTGGCAGGAATTTCCCATCGCCTGGCCGGAGGACCTGCTGGCCTGGAACGGCATGGTCTGGATGCAGAACCGGGGGACCAATTTCTACGGCCTGAGCCGGACCGGGGAGCCCACCGAAAAGTGGTTTGTGGGTGACGGGGAAGACGCGCCGGCCTGGTCCTCCGCTGTATGCGAGGGGCTGTGGCAGGGGCAGCTGATCTTCCGCTTTGACGACGGCCGCCTGGCCGCCGTCCCGGCCCAGCTGGAGGAGCCGGCGCCAGACGCTGTCCGGTGGCTCCGGGGGCCGTCTGCCTGATTTGAAAGGCGCCGGGCTTGTCACCAAGCCCGCGCCTCCGGCCTCCCGAAAACCCGGCAAAACCAGAAAAAAGGGAAGAAGAGAGGCACTGAAAGAAACCAAGGAAAGGTG
>CAMMCS010000065.1 GCA_946494635.1 uncultured Oscillibacter sp.
GCGCGAGACAGTAAAAGAGGAGCTGGTCAAATGCGTCCTTGCACCCCGACGCCCTTCGCACCCGCGCCGCGGGGATCCGCCGTCAAGTCCGCACCGTACCCCGCCGCGCCCGTCAGAAGGTCCTCGCAAACCCGCAGGCACCATCTCACGCCGACTCCCGTACAGCAACTTTGTACGCATGTGCAAAGTTGCGACCAAAAGCGTTCTTTTCTTTTGGACCGTGCACGGCCCGTTTTCTTTTCGGCAAGACCGAAAAGAAAATGGGGGGTGCATTGGGACAAGCCGGCAACCCGGCTGAATTCCGCGTCCAATGGGACGCACCCCGCAGGCGGCAGGCTGCCGCCCCACGGCGTCACAGGGATGATGCCATCAATATTCCCGATGGTTCAGCCGTCCCCACAGCCGCTTGCTGCTCTCCAGAATGTGGGCATTCACGGCCTCCTCGTCGATTTCCGTGAGAACGCGGTCACGCATCAAAATCCTGCCGTTGATCATGGTGGTCTGGCACTGCCGGCCCGTCATGCCGAAGAGCATATGCCCGTCGATGTTGGCGTCGGAGAAGGGGGTGAAGGGCTTGTAGTCCATGACGATCACGTCCGCCGCCGCGCCGGGCTTCAGCACGCCCAGGGTGGGGAAGCCGGTGCGCTCCGCCATCCTGGCGTTGTTGCGGAACAGCATATCCGTCACCTCGCACCAGCCCACGTTGGGCATGCAGGCGTTGTGCCGCTGGGAGCACAGGGCCACCTTGATGGACTCCAGCATGTCGTTGGTGTAGGCGTCGGTGCCCATGCCGATGAGGATGCCCTTCTTGTAGAGCTGCAGCACCGGGGAGATGCCCACGGCGTTGCCCATATTGGATTCGGGGTTGTTGACGCACATGGTGTCCGTGGCCTTGATGATGTCCATTTCGGCGGTGTTCACATGGATGCAGTGGCCCAGGATGGTCTTGGGGCCCAGGATGCCGTGGTCCTGAAGCCGCTGGACCGGCCGGCGGCCGTAGTTCTGGAGGGAGTCGTACACGTCGTTCATGCCCTCGGACACGTGGATGTGATAGCCCACCCGGCCGTTGTTGGCCTCCACCATCCGGTCAAAGGTCTTGTCGGAGATGGTGAACAGGGCGTGGCCGCCGAACATGGCCTTCAGCATATCGCTGGGGTTTTTCTCGCAGTAGTCGATGAAGTCCTTGTTCTCCTGGACGGACTGGAGGCTCTTCTCCTCCCCGTCCCGGTCGCTGACCTCGTAGCACAGGCACGCCCGCATGCCGAATTCCTTCGTTACCTCAGCAATCTTCATCAGGGAGCCCGGGATCTCACAGAAGCTTGCGTGGTGGTCGAAGATGGTGGTGACGCCCTGCTTGATGGAGTCGATCACCAGGGCCTGGGCGCTGGCCTTGGTGGCCTCCAGGTCCAGGTTCCGGTCGATGTACCACCACTGGCCGTCCAGCACCTCGTAGAAGCTGGTGGGGTTGTACCCGTCGATGGAGAGGCCCCGGGCCAGGGCGGAGTAGATGTGGGTGTGGGCATTGATGAGCCCCGGCATGATGACGCCGCCCCGGGCGTCCACGAACTCCGCCTGGGGGTACCTGGCCTTCAGGTCGGCGGTGGCGCCCACCTCCACGATCCTGCCGCCGTCGGTGACCACACCGCCGTCCGGCAGATAGCCCGCGCCCTCCGGGTCCCGGGTGATGACCTTGCCGTTTGCCAGTAAAATCATAAAAAGACCTCCTTTTCGTCCCTGTTGATGGTTCGGTAAAAAGAAAAGGCGCTTCAAACCGACCTTGGCTTGAAACACCTATCAAAAGACCGGAATGATAGGTGTCAGCCCGTGCGCGCAGCACTACGTTGCAGCTATCATTCTTCCCTTGTACTTGTATTTTACCGGACAAGCGGCTAAAATGCAAGCAGGGAAGCTCAAAAATTTTCAGGTGGATTTTGTGTAGTTTGCCGGAAGGAGGCGGAACTTATTCCCGATGGGGGCCGTCTTTTCTGATAGGACGGAATTTTTTGACAGTTCTGAGAGAAAGAGAGGCACAGAGATGAAACGACTTTGGATCTGCCTGCTGGCGCTGCTGATGCTGGCGGGGTGCGGCTCCGGCGATATTGCGGCGACGACAGTGTATCAGACGGATGACCCGCCCCGCGCCGCCCTGACTACGGAGCGGGATGCCTATGACCCGTCGGTGGAGACGGTGTGGTGTATCCTGTCCTATGAAGGAGAGGGGGATCCCCTGGAGTATGGGGCGTCCTATTGGCTGGACGTGCGGGAAGAGGACGGAACTTGGGCCCAGGTGCCTCTGGCGGAGAACACCGGATGGGATGCGGTGCTGTACACCCTGCCATCCGGTGAAAAACAGGCGTTTCCATGTTCTCTGTCCATGTTTGACTACGATTTCTCCGGCGGCGGCACATTCCGTGTCGTCAAAGAGACCGGGGATCAGACCCTGACGGCGGAGTTCACCCTGAGAGAGGGCGCGGCCATCTCGGCGGAGACCCCCTACGGCTTCGGCCCCATGGAGGACGTGCCGGAGTACGGCGACCCGGCGGAGCTGGCCAACAGCGGCGCGGCGGTGTTCACCGAGGCGGGAGCGGAAAACCTGGACGCGGCGGAGACCTTCCTGGAGAAGGTGTCCCTGGGCATCCCCTGCCAGCTGCGGACGCTCCAGAACTACTACGAGAGCTGGCCCATGCTCATCGACGTGATCTATGAGAACGGCAGCTTCCTGTGGCGGATGCGCACCGGCGGAGAGATCACGGAACAGCGGTTCTCCCACATCGTCACCGACGGGACGGATGTGTACCTCTCCAACGGCGCCGACTGGGAGTCCACGGAGCGGTATGACAGCGCCAAGGCGTTCCTGCTGCCCTCCGGCTCCGGCAGCGCCCTGGTGCCCGTGGCCAGGGAGCTGATGGAGACCCAAACGGCGGGGAACACCACCCGGTACCGGGTCTGGACTGCTGACGGCGTCTGGGATGCCTCCCTGACGGAGACGGCCACGGAGTTCGGCGTGGGCTGGCGGAGGCCGGGGGAGGGTTCCGGCGGCAGCCTGCACGACTTGGGGGACTGGTATGATGACGCACCGCCCATCACCGGCCTGGCCTGGCAGGCGGACGGTACCCTGCGCCTGACCTGCCGCCTGGAGGCCGGCGGTGTCCGGACCTTTGACTTTGACCCGGAGAACGGGTATCTGACGGAAGGCCCTGTCGGCGATCCGGCGGCGGAATGAGAGCATAAAGGGAAAAATTGGGGCTCCGTTCGGTTTTTGGGGGGGAAAAAGTTGGAATTGCCATTGACAAGGCCGCAAAGGTTCTGATATTCTAGTCAGGCTGACACAAGCGGTCAAGTGCGGCAGAATGATCGACAAAGGAGAACGATGTATATGCTGGGAGAGATGATCGCCGCCCTGAGCAACTGGATGTACACCTATCTGCTGGTGATTTTATTGATTGCGGCGGGGCTTTATTTCACGGTTCGCCACCGTTTCCCGCAGCTGCGGATGCTGCGGGAGTCCATCCGCGTGGTGGTGGAGAAGCCGGAGAAGGAGGGGAGCGTGTCCTCCTTCCAGGCCCTGATGGTGTCCACTGCTTCCCGGGTGGGCACGGGCAACATCATCGGCGTGTCCGTGGCCATCTGCGTGGGCGGCTATGGCGCCGTGTTCTGGATGTGGCTCATCGCCCTGATCGGAGGCGCCACCGCCTTCACGGAGTCCACCCTGGCCCAGATCTACAAGCGCCGGAATCCGGAGACCGGCGAGAGCTACGGCGGCCCTGCCTACTATATTGAGGCCGCCCTCCACAGCAAGCCCCTGGCGGTGCTGTTCGCCCTGAGCCTCATTGCCACCTATGCCGGCGGCTTCAATATGCTCTGCTCCTATAACCTCCAGTCCACCTTCTCCGGATATGGGTTCTATAATCCTGCGCTCACCCCGTGGATCATCGGCGGCATCGTGGCCCTGATCACCGGGTACTGCGTCATGGGCGGCGGCAAGCGGATCATAGCCTTCGCCTCTACCCTGGTGCCCATTATGGGCGGGCTGTATGTACTGGTGGCCCTGGTGGTCATCGTCATGAACCTGGGGATGATTCCCCAGGTGTTCGGCCGGATCTTCGCGGGGGCCTTTGACTTCCAGGCCATCTTCGCGGGCTTTACCGGGTCTGCCGTCATGCAGGGCATCAAGCGGGGCCTCTTCTCCAATGAGGCCGGCGTGGGCTCCGCCCCCAACGCCGCCGCCTCCGCCAACGTCTCCCATCCGGTGAAGCAGGGGCTGGTGCAGATGCTCTCCGTGTTCCTGGATACGCTGGTGATCTGCTCCGCCACCGCCTTCATGCTGCTGTGCTCCGGCGTGGAGCCCACGGAGGCCGCCCAGGGAGCGCCCTATGTGCAGGAGGCCCTGTCCGCCTCCTTCGGAGCCCTGGGCCCCATCTTCATCACCGTGGCCATGGTGCTCTTTGCCTTCACAACCCTGATCGGGAACCTCTATTATGTGGACAATGCCCTGGCCTATCTGCTGGGTCATGTGCCCTCCAAGGCCTTTATGATCGTGTTCCGGCTGATCGCCATGGGACTGATTTTCCTGGGGGCCGGGCTGACCCTGGACCTGGTGTGGAATTTGTCCGATGTGCTGATGGGGGTGATGGTGCTCATCAACATCCCGGTGATTCTGATTCTCTCCCGGCCCGCTGCGGCGGCGCTGCGGGACTATGTCCAGCAGCGCCGGGAGGGGAAGAACCCCGTTTTCCGGGCGGCGGACATCGGCTTGAAGGAAAAGACGGACTACTGGAATTAAAAAGGAACAAGGCGGGGCCTTTTTCAGAGCATGTCCCCGTGCGCAGGGAGGGCCCGCCAACGGCGGGCCCTCCCTGCACTTGCGGGCAGAGCCTTCAGCCACGCACAGGCTGCAGGCGAAAACGGAGCTTCAGATCCCCGCTGCGCGGCGCCCCTGCTCCGGATCCATCGTGATGGACAGAGCCCCGTTGGTTTGCCGAAAGAGGAAAAATCTCCGCCGCCGGCCTTGCAAAGGGCAGGCCGGTATTGTATGATAGGAAAAACAACAAACATTTGGCGCCGCTGAAGGCGCGGCAGGGGGCTTGTGTTGTGGGCATTTTCGATGACGATGATTTAGAATTTATCGAGCAAGCGAGAAGAGAAGCAAATGAATTTAAGCCGCTGGAACTGACCGAGGCCAATGTCCAGGCCATCTTCCATCGGTGCTTGGCGAAAGAGGGAGCAGCGGAGACCACCGCAAGTTCCCTGTATTTCAGCTCTTTGGGATGGGAAAAAGAAGATGATGGGTTACTGTTTGATAAGAGACAGATCCGTGCCAGCCAAAAGAGTCTTCAATATCTGCTGGGGCAGTTAAAGCCTGTCCATGAAGAACAACACATCCTGACATTAGAAGATATGACCAAGACCTATCAGGGAGTCATCTGGGCCAAAGACCGGGCATCTTTGATGCAGCTGCTGTATCTGGGTTCCTCGGACGAATTGACGCTTTTTGCGCCTTTGGCAGCAAAGTGGAACGGAACGACTTTGGAAATGCCCATCACCCCCACCCTCTCTCCCAAAGACCCGGCGTTCCCGGCGTGGTGGGAACAGCATAAGGCGGAGTGGGAAGCCTGACCCCCTCACAACCGAACATCGCTCAAACGGGTATGCCCCATCCGGAGGGTATGCCCGTTTTGTCTCTATTCACCAATGGTTTTCAATTTTCCGTAAAATCACGACCCTCCTTGAAAAGGGAGGAACGAGAATGGTGGTTGACGGCGGGCGGGCAATCCGCTATAATACATGTGTTGACACAATGTCAAAATGCGGGGCGCTCCCTGCCGCCCTCCGGACAGAGGCAGGGGGGCCATGAAAAGAGGGGGATGCACATGCCGAAGGGCTCGCCGGATCTGGCAGCCGCCCGACGGGAGGAGATCCTCGCCGCCTGTGCGAAGCTCTACGAGACCAAGCCGTTTCGGGATATCACGATTCGGGATATCGGGGATGCCACCACGTTTGGCAGAACGTCCATATACAACTACTTCCAGACGCGGGAGGAGATTTTTCTGGGCCTGCTCCAGCAGGAGTACGGGGTGTGGAGCCGGGAGCTGAAGGCCCTGGCGGCGGACGCGCCGGCCCATTCGCCTGCGGCTCTGGCTGACGGCCTGGCGGAAACGCTTTCCCGCCGGGGGCTGCTGCTGAAGCTGCTGACCGTGAACCTCTCTGAGATGGAGGAAAACTGCCGGGATGAGCGCCTGGTGGACTTTAAGCGCACCTACAGCGCCGCGCTGTCCGCGGTGGAGGCTTGCCTCCAGACCTTCTGCCCCGCGATGGACGCCGCGGCCCGAAAGCAATTCCTCTATGCCTTTTTCCCGTTTCTCTATGGCGTGCATCCCTATACGACGGTGTCGGACAAGCAGCGCCGCGCCATGCGGGCAGCCGGATTTTCCTATGAGCCGCCCACGGCCTATTCGCTGATCCGGGCCTTTTTGCGGCAGCTGCTGGGGATTGCGGAGGCGGCCGGCGCCGGACACCAGAATGAGACGCCTTGAGGCCGCAGAGAGGGGGATGCCATTGCGCGGGACATTTTCGGAAATCCTTCAGGGGCAGCTGATCCGGTATCCCCGGATGGAGCCCAGGGACTGTATGAAGCTGGCCTATCAGAACGCCCTCGGGCCGGCACACGCCGCCCTGGACCGGGACGCCGTGCACAGGGCCCTGCTGGCAGAGTGGGGAGAGCTCTCTGACCGCGGCGCCCCCTGCCCGCCGGAGCCCATTGGAAACGGCCTCTGCCGCTTTCATCTGGCGGGGACGGGGGAGCTGCCCCTGGCCGCTTCGCTGCTGGCGGACCTGTTCTGCCTGACGGCCGGCAGCTTCCGGGGGCAGCGTGAAACGCTGGAGGAAAACCTGGAGACGCTGGAGAATCTGGCCCTCCCCGGCATGGCGGCCTTTGTGGCGGAATACCGGCGGGAGGGCTGCCCGGCAGTTCATCACTCCGACCAGTATCGGGAGGCGTATCAGCCCCACTACCGGGTGCTGCTGACGGCCCATGGCGGATATTTTCAGGCCCTGCTGGCAGTCGCCCGGCTGTCTGCCCGCGGAGCGCCGGCCATCGTAGCGATAGACGGCCGCTGCGGCAGCGGCAAAAGCGGGCTGGGGGATCTGCTGGGCAAACTGTTTCCCTGCAATGTGGTCCATATGGATGACTACTATCTGCCCCTGGACCAGCGGGACGAGCGATGGGAGAGCATTCCCGGCGGGAATATGGACTTTGCCAGGTTCCTGCGGGAGGTCCTGACGCCGGCGGGGCGGGGCGAGGCCATCCACTACCGGCCCTTTGACTGCCAGAGCGGCCGCCTGAAAGAGGAGCGCATCCTGCCGGCCCAGCCGCTGACGGTGGTGGAGGGCAGCTATTCCCAGCACCCACGGCTCACGGACCGGTATGATCTGAAGATCTTTCTCACCTGCGATCCGGACCGGCAGCGCTGCCGCCTGACCCGGCGGGAGGGGCCCCATTTCGCCGCCTATGTATCCCGCTGGATGCCCATGGAGGAGCGGTATTTCCGCCAATGCGGAACGGAGGAGGGCAGCGGCCTGGTGGTCGACACCACCGATTTTTTCTGATCTCCCCGCATCGGATGCGAATGATGCGAAAATCTCCGGCCAGAAGGCCGGATCAAAATAGATTCCTTTTTCAGACTCCAAACAAAAAGCCAGAAGGCTGGTGCGGTGCCAGAAGGCGCGGCGAAAGACTTTTTGAGAAGGAGCACATATCCCTATGAAACACAGCAAGCGAATCCATTCCCTGGTCCTGTCCGCCCTGTTCCTGGCTCTTGGCCTGGTGCTGCCCTTCTTCACCGGGCAGATCCCCCAGATCGGCAGCATGCTGCTGCCCATGCACATCCCGGCCCTTCTCTGCGGCCTCATCTGCGGCTGGCAGTACGGCGCCGTGGTGGGCTTCATCATGCCGCTGATGCGGTCGCTCCTCTTCACGATGCCCCCGCTGCTGACCGCCGTGGCCATGGCTTTTGAGCTGGCCGCCTACGGCGGCATCGCGGGATTCCTGTACAGCCGTTCCCGCTGGCAGTGTGTGGTGGCGCTCTACCGCGCCCTCATTGCCGCTATGGTGGGCGGGCGGATCGTCTGGGCCGCCGTCCGTGTGGTGATGACCGGCGTGGCCCAGGTTCCCTTTACCTGGGAGATCTTCCTGACCGGCGCCCTGCTGGACGCCATCCCCGGCATCATTTTGCAGCTGGTATTTATCCCTGCCCTGATGGTGGCGCTGGATCGCACCGGTATGGTCCGCTTTCACCGGGAGAAACCGGCAGCCCGTCCTGCCGAAAACTGAAGGATTCAGACGAGCGCCCCGGCCGCGCCCCGGGGGGGGGCGGGGGGCTGCGCCCGTCCCCCCGCCCGGGGGGCCGGGGGGGGCCCGGGGGGCGGCCCGCCCCCGGGGGGAGCCGCGGGCCCCCCCCCCGACCAAAACAAGAAGAAGTAAGCCGGCGCCCCGGGCTGCACGCAGCCGGGGCGCTCGTTACGGCGCCTTTCCACGGTCTGGGGCGTCAGGGGCGCTCTGGGCGGGCCGATCTCCCAGGCGCTCGCTCTGGGTCCCGAAGTAAAAGGCGATGACCACGGAGAACACCGTCAGGAAGTCGTGGTCGGAGACCTGCCCTGACGCGGCCAGGTAGGCGAACACAGCGGTGAGGATCAGGGTGACGATGCTTTTGACGCACAGCAGATTGCTCAGGCGCTTGACCAGAATCGAAAACATGGAGGGGCCTCCTTCAGCTGACTTTGCCTATTCTATGGGGGCAGGGCCGCCGGCGTTCCCGCCGGGTGACCGGACGGGCCCGCCGCCGCTACAATGGAGGGGGAGGCCCGCCTCCCCGGCATGAGCCTTTACGGAAGGGGAGAACACCATTGAGCGATCAGAAAAAAAGCGTCTGCCTGGACCCGGGGCACGACGCCGGAAATCTGGCCAACAAGAGTCCGGACGGGTCTTACTATGAACATGAATTCACCCTGGATCTGGCCCGGAGGATGGAAGGGATGCTGACGGCCAGGGGGGTGGCTGTCACCATGACCCGCACCGGAGGCGAGGCGGTAAGCCTGGCCCGGCGGTGCGAGATTGCCAACAGCATCCCTGGCCTGAACCTGTTCGTCAGTATCCACTCCAATGCCGCCGGCGGCAGCGGGTGGTCGGATGCCGCCGGCTGGAGCGTCTATCTCTACGGCCCCGGCGGCGACCGGGAGACAGCAGCCCAGGACCTGCTGGAGCAGGTGCGGGCGGCGGGGATCGCCCTGCGGCCCAGCCCTATCGTCTACGATCCGGAGCTCTACGTCCTGAAGCACACCAAAGCCCCCGCGGTGCTGGTGGAGAACGGCTTCCACACCAATCGGGAGGAGGCGGCGCTGCTGGGACAGCCGGCCTATCGTCAGAAGCTGGCGGAAGCGGAGGTCAAGGGCATCCTGCAGTACCTGGACATTCCCTGGACCGACCTGGCCGGAGAGACCGATTATCAGCGGGAAGCGGCCGCCGCCGTGGCCTGGATGAAGGAAAACGGCATCATGCGTGGCAATGGGGAGGGCGACCTGATGCTGGATCAGCCCCTCACCCGCCGGCAGTTTGCGGTGATGGAGTACCGTCTTGCCAAATTGGAGGGATTCGTATAAGCAGGGCGCCCCGGGCCAGAGGCCCGGGGGGGCCCGTATTTTTAAAAAAAATACCCTGCCGGGAGGGAATTTAGGGAGACCGGCGGCTTTTTTCCCCCCCGCCGGGGGGTGGGGCCGTTTT
>CAMMCS010000066.1 GCA_946494635.1 uncultured Oscillibacter sp.
GATTGAGCGCGCTGAAACAGCATCGGTCTCCCCCTCTCTTTCCCAAAACAGAAAAACCGCCCCTGACGTGCGTCAGGGGCGGAAGGACTTCCACGGTACCACCCTGATCTGTCCCACAGGGACATCTCATGTCATCCGGTAACGGGGATGGGCCGTCCCGGTCGCCCCGGGCTGCTCCAAAGTGGCTGCTCCAGGGCTTTGGCGAGGGGCTCGCACCGTCTCCCCTCTCGCTTGGCCGGTCTCCCGGGGCTGGCTTTGTCATGGCGTTTCGCTGTTTTCAGACACATTCATTATAAACATTTCCGCCGGATTGTCAACGGGGAAATCACGGCTTTTTCCGTCTCCCGGCAGCCCCGGCACCTTTTTCCCCGTCAGGATGCAGACTCCGTCCGCCACGCACTTGCCGCAGCCGATGCAGCCGGTGGGGCCGCTCTTCCGGCCGTACACCGCCCAGCAGTAAAAGGCCACGCCGCCCAGGATGATCCCGGTCGACAACAGTTCGAACCACGCCATTCAGATCCCCTCCTTTGGGTCTGTTTTACCACAGAAGGGCCTCCTTTGTCTGTGGCAGCTGCAACAGGCGGAGTCCCAGCAGCGGCAGCAGCTCCGCCGCTGGGCCCGGCAGGTCCGGCAGGGGGAACTCCTGGGGCTCGATGACCGCGCCGTCCGGCCGGGGCAGCTGCCGCTGGACGCACAGCACCGGCTCCGTCAGGCTGGACAGCGTCAGACTGTCCCGGTGGGACAGGCCATAGGTCACCACGGTCTCCGCCGCGATATGGTCCAGGGACGGCGCCCAGTCTCCCGGCACCAGCAGCACCCGGCACAGGGCCGCCGTGTCCCCCAGGGCCTCACAGCCCCGGCGGGTCAGGGCCAGCAGCGGCCAGTATCGCTCCGCCAGCTCCTCTGCCCGCTCCGCCCCCAGCACGCCGGGCGGCAGCAGCCGCTCCCACGCCGGGGGACAGCGGAAGAAAACTCCCTCCATGCAAACACCTCTCCGCTAGTGTCTGCGGGCGGCGGGATTCCATGCGAAAATTTTGCTCGTCATTTTGCCGCCGCCGTGCTATACTGGAACATGAGATTTTGGAAACGGGGTGATCTCCTTGCATTTCTGGGCCCATCTGCGGACGGTGCACCGCCATCGGGCGCTGGTGCGGAAGTACTGCTTCCGCCTGGGGCTGTACTGGCAGGGCCTGACCCATGACCTGTCCAAGTATTCCCCGGTGGAGTTCTTCGCGGGGGTCAAATACTTCCAGGGGGACCACAGCCCCAACGACGCCCAGCGGAAGGAGCACGGGTACAGCGCCTCCTGGCTCCACCACAAGGGCCGCAACCGCCACCACTTCGAATACTGGACGGACTACGCCCCCGACGGCAGCGGCATCGCCGGGGTAGAGATGCCCCGGCGGTACGTGGCGGAGATGTTCTGCGACCGGCTGGCCGCCAGCAAGGTCTACCGGGGAAAGGACTTCGACCCCGGGGACCCCTACAAGTTCTATCTCCGGGGCAAGGACCGGCGGCTGCTGATCCACCCGGCCACCGCCGCCCTTCTGGAGACCATGCTGTTGAAGCTGCGGGACGAGGGCGAGGACGCGGCATTTGATTACATCCGGCGGGAGATCCTGGGAAACCCCTAGGGTCTCCCGCTGTTTTTCCGTCCCAGCACCCGTTCCAGGAAGTCCGCCGCAGCTCCGGCGCCGCCGGCGGCACGGAAGCTCTCCGCCACCCGTGCGGCGTTCTCCCGGAACCGGGGCTCCCCCAGTGCGGTCTCTACCGCCCGCCGGATGGCGGCAGGGCTTTCCCGGCCCAGGCGCACCCCCAGGCCCAGTGATTCCATCCGGTCTGCCACGGCGGCCTCCTCCCCCTGCTGGGGAAAGAGAATGGTCGGCACCTGGCAGAAGATGGCCTCGTTGGCGCTGTTCATGCCGCAGTGGGTGAGAAAGGCGTCCGCCTCCGCCAGCACCGCCATCTGGTCCACCCGGCGCTCCACCCGGAAGTTGCCGGGGGCTGGTCCCAGGGCCGCTGGGTCCGTGGCCTCCCCCACGGAGAGAACCACGTCCAAATCCCTCTCTCCCAGGGCCCGGAAGCAGGCCCGGTAAAAGCCGGGCCGCCGGTGCATCACCGTGCCCAGGGAGATGTAGACCAGGGGGCGGTCCCTCCGGCATTTCCGGGGCGGCAGCTGCGGCAGTGAGGGCCCTACAAAGGCGAACCGGTCTCCAAAGGTCTCCGCCATGGGCTGGAACAGCCGGGAGGTGTAGACGATGGTGTCGGTGTCCGCCCGGTTCTCCAGCAGCTGCCGCAGGTCCTCCGCCGGGTAACCCCGCTGCCGCAGGCGGGCCATGTCCCGCCGGATGCGGCCCAGTCCCAGGACCATCCGGGCGGTCTCCGCCAGCCCCGGCCGCATCAGGGCAGCGGTCTGCTGGTTGAAGGCGAAGGTGGTGGTGGAGCAGACCCAGGGCAGCTTCAGCTTCCAGGCGAAGAGTTTGCCCCACAGGCAGACGGAGTCCGCCACAAGAAGGTCCGGCCGCCACGAATCCAGCTCACGGTACACCGGCGCCTCCATGGCCAGGGCGGTGTCCGTCAGCATCCCCACCATAGAGGCAAAATCCCGGCCCACCCGCCGGTCCAGGTCCGGCGGCGGAGGCGGCATGAACTCGTCGCACAGGCGCACCTCCGCTCCCGCCGCCTCCAGCTTCTTCCGGAAGTGGGTGAAGGTGTAGTAGCGTACCTGATGGCCCCGGGCCGTCAGGTGCCGCACCACCTCAACCGTGGGATTGGTGTGGCCCCAGGCGGGGATGCAAAACCAGACGATCCGGCTCACGGCTCCTCCTCCCAACTCAAAAAGCCCTCCAACTGCTGGAACAGGACCTCGTCCTTGGTGAGGGCAATGCCCCGCTGCTCATCTGCCAGCACCAGCAGGGTGTCCCCCGGCCGGATGTTCAGCAGGTCTCGGGCTCCCTTCGGAATGACAATCTGGCCCTTCTCCCCCACACGGGCGGTAGCGGCGAACTTTCCCTTCGGCGGCTTCATGGCAAGCGCCCCTTTCTTTTTTCTCTAAAAAGTATGAAAAATTATATCATTCATACTTTTTATACCATATGGCGCGGCGGCTGTCAAGACGGCCCCCACCAGAAAAAGCCCTTGACTTTGCCGGGGCTCCATGCTAGAATGGCCTCGCTTATCAGAGGACTTGCAATTTCAAAATTGTTGAAGTGGGATAAGATCATTCCGATCTTGTCCCGCTTCTTTTATTTTTCACCCAATTCTTTTGTGTGTTCCCGCACCCTGCGGGGAGGGAACACACAGGAAAAAATGTTGAACCTGGGAACACAAAATGAAATTGGGAATTATTTTTTCACGGAAAGGACCTGATCCATCATGGACGCGAAAACACTGTTCCGGTACATCTTCCCCGCCGTGGGCGGTCTGTTCGCCACCTACCTCTACAACGTGGTGGACGGCATCTTCGTGGGCCAGGGCGTGGGCACGGCGGCCCTGGGGGCTGTGAACATCGGCGTGCCCTTCATCACCTCTGTGGTGGCCATCGCCGCCATGTTCCCCATGGGCGGCGCCACCGTGGCAGCCATCCGCATGGGCCGGGGCGACCGGGAGGGGGCCAACCAGGCCTTCCTCACCGCCCTGGGGCTGACCCTGGCCGCCTCCCTCCTGCTGATGGCGGTGGGGATGGCCTTTGCCCAGCAGATCGTGGATCTCAGCGGCGCCCTGCAGCTGAGCCTGGGGATGCGGGCCATGTCCCGGGACTACCTGTTCTACTACTCCGCCTTCTCCGTGCCTATGCTGCTGAGCACCTGCCTCTCCGTCTTCGTCCGGAACGACGGCTCCCCTGCCCTGGCCTTCTGGGGGATGTGCGCCGGGGCTGCCGCCAACATCTTCCTGGACTGGCTGTTCATCTTCCCTCTCCAGATGGGCGTCGTCGGGGCGGCGGTGGCCTCCGGCCTGGGGCAGGTGCTGTCCGTGCTGGTGCTGCTGACCCACTTCCTCCGGGGACATGGCCAGCTGCGGCTCCGCCTCTTCCGGCCCGGTCGGGCGCTGGTGAAGAAGATCTGCAAGCGGGGCGTGCCGGAGGCTATGAGCCAGCTGACCACCCCTGTTACCGCATTGTGCTACAACCTGGTGCTCTCCCATATGGTGGGGGATCTGGGGGTCTCCACCTTCAGTGTGCTGAGCTTTCTCTACTCCCTGGCCAACGCCATCCTCTCCGGCGCGGCCCAGGGGCTCCAGCCCCTGTGGGGCAACGGATACGGCAAACAGGACACGGCAGGGCTCCGCTTCTGCCTGCGCCGGGGGCTGGCCATCGACCTGGCGCTGGCAGTTGGGATCTGGGGGCTGCTGTTCGCCTTTGACCGGCCGGTCATCCAAATTTTCAACCGTGACCCGGCCCTGGTGGAGGCCGCCTCCGCCGCCTTGCCGGTGTTTGCCCTCTCCTTCATCCCTATGGCCCTGAACCTGATCTACACTGCCTTTTTGTTCTCCACCAAGCGGACGGCCCAGGCGGACGGCATCGCCCTCAGCCGGGGCGTGGCGGTAAAGGCCCTGGCCATCTTCGCCCTGCCGGCCCTCTTCGGCACCGGTGCCGTGTGGGCCGCGCCCCTGGCGGCGGAGGTGCTGACGCTGTTCCTGGCGGTGGGGCTGGAGCGGCACAGCCGGCTGGCCTACTCCTGAAGCGCCGCGCCTTCAGAGGCCAGCAGGACAGCCGCTGCCGGGGCGGCGGCCGCCTCCGGCACCCCCAGCGTCTCCAGCTGCCGCCGGGCCTGGCAGAGCCGCAGGGCCCATTCCCGCCCCTCCGGCGTCAGTATCAGGGCCCGTTGATCCGGCTCCAGCCAGCCCCGCTGCCGCAGCAGCGCCGCGGCCCGGCACACACTGGGCTTGGAGCAGCCCAGATCACGGACCACGTCCCGCTGGAGGACCGGCCGCTGCCCGCCCCGGGAGAGGCGGCAGATGGCCTGGAGGTACTTTCCCTGGGAGGCGGTGGGGATCTCCCGCCCCGGCCTCACCGGATGCCCCGGGCCACGAAGGCCCGGCCTCCCGCCCGCCGCCAGGTGACCTGGCGGAATTCCCGCCCCATCAGTGTCCCGATCTCCCGCCGGGAGTAAATTTTGACGTCCCCCTCCCGGCTCCAGCGGAGGAAGGGGTTCATCAGCAGCCGCCCGGGCAGGGGCAGCCAGATGTCCCCCAGGAGAAAGATGCCGCCGGGTACCAGCACCCGGCCCACCTCCGCCAGCACCGCCGCCGGGTCTGGATAGTGGTGGAAGGAGTCGCAGCAATAGACCATGTCAAAGCTCCCGTCCGGGAAGGGCAGGTGCTCGCTGTCCCCCTGAACCAGCGCCGCCCGGTCCCCCAGGCGGGCCCTGGCCTGGGCCAGCATCTCCTCCGACAGGTCCAGCCCCGTCACCTGGCGGTGCGCATCCTCGGAAAGTACCTGCGCCATCAAGGCCCCGGTGCCGCAGCCAAGATCCAATACCTGATCTCCCCAGGCGTGGGTGATCTCCTGGAGCATATAGGGATACAACGCCCGGGCGTGGCTGCCCTGGACGCCCGTGTCGTAGGTGGCGGCCTGCTGGTCAAAGGCCCGCTGGGACTGCTGCTTTTTATCTGGGTGCATCATCGTTCCTCCTTGAATGAATTTTGTTCACTCAAATAGTGAAAGCCGCGCCCGGCGTGGACCGGGCGGTTAGGCCTGCTGCTCCGCTTCCAGCAGCAGGTCGATGTAGTGCCGGACATGATCCAGTGTCTCCCGCCGGGGCGTCTCACCGGCGCTGAGCAGGGGGATCTGGCCGTAGGTGACAAAGGCGATCAGCGTCTCCGGGTCCCGGAAGCGGCGGCCGGTGCGCCGTTCCTCCTGGGCCAGGGCCTCCCGCAGCAGAGGCGCCATCCGCTGGCACAGCCGCAGGGACAGCGGATGGTGGAAATCCTCGTTCCCCGCCCGGTGGAAGAAGCCGTGGTAGCGGAAATCGCTCTCCCCCAGCAAGGTCCCATACAGTCGATCCAGCTTTTGGGACAGGGACAGCGTCTCGTCCCCCAGGGTACGGCGGATCAGGCCGCAGCACTCCTCCACATACGCCTCCATGGCCTCCTGAAACAGCTTCTGCTTGGAGTCGAAGTACCGGTAGCACAGCCCGGCCACCACGCCGCAGGCCTGGGCGATGTCCCGCATGGAGGTCTCCTCATACCCCTTCTCCGTGAACAGCCGCATGGCCGTCTCCAGGATCTCCTGCCGCCGGACCTCCGGCGCCTTCGATACCCGCATGGACCGCTCCCCCCTCTCTGGCAGAGAGCATAGCACACCGGTGAACAAAAGTCAATGATTTTTGTTCACCGGTGTGAAGATGGGCGGCTGCTTACTTGATATGGGCGCCGAGGCTGGCGAACAGGTCCAGCAGGGGCTGCCACAGATCCGGATGGTGCTCCAGCAGGAAGGCCCGGACCTCCGGGGCCGTCAGGCCGTCCCCCCACAGCAGAACGTGGCTGCCGGAGGCGTGCTCCCCGATGGCGGTGGGGGCCACGGCGGAGACCGCTGCGGCGATCTTGGCGGCGATGGCCGCCACACCGCCGGCGTATACCCCCACGGCGCTGACGCCCAGGGCCAGATACCCCAGCGCCATCACGCCAAAGGCCCCCAGGCCCGCGGCCACGATACCCAGGGACAGCAGGCCCAGGCCCACCACGCCGAAGGTGAACAGGCCCACCCCCACGATGCCGATGGCCACCACGCCAACGGCGGCATTGCCGATGGCGATGACGCCTCTGGCCACATTTTCTATGGACACCCTGCCATTTCGGGTAAAGCCGAACCGGATAGACACCAGGGGCAAGCCGAAGATCCGGGTCTTGCTGTCGAAACGGTAGACCCTGCCCTTCACATAGTTGGTCAGCTCGTCCACCTTTTTCTCCAGCCGGACCGCCTGCTGGGCGGACAAGTCGTCTCCCCCGTCGGCATCTTCCGGCTCCTCCAGATAGTCCTTCACCAGATAGTCCACCGACACGCCGAATATATCTGACAAGGAGATCAGCTTCACAAGCTCTGGCATCGCTGTTCCAGACTCCCATTTGCTGACAGACTGGCGGGTGACGCCCAGCCGATCCGCCAGCTGCTCCTGGCTCATGCCGGACTTCCTTCTCAGATCCATCAGCTTCTCGGAAAATGTCATCATCGTCCACACTCACTTTCTCGTTTGGATGGCCCTATGATAAGCTGCCCGCCCCGCGCCTGGCAAGAACGCAGCGGGTGGAACTTTGTCAACCCGAGGTTGCACCCCTTGGGGCGCAAGGGATTGACGGTTTCGACGATCCTGCTCTGGCAGACGGTCAACCCGCCCGGGCGCCAAACGCTGGCCTGTGGCCCCCGCCGCGCCGTTTCGGCGCGGCGGGGGCCCTTTGTCAAGCTCGGATTACAGTTGTGTCCATCGGGACACAGGTCTGGAAGGTTTTCGCTCTCACCAGATCCCCAGCAGGTGCTGCACCGCCAGGCTGACCAGGGCGATGGCCACCCAGCAGCAGAAGCCCATGAAGATGGGCTTGCCGCCGGTCTTTACCAGCTTCACGATGTCGGTGTTCAGGCCGATGGCCGCCATGGCCATGACGATGAAGAACTTGCTGGCGTCTTTCAGGAAGCTCACCACGCCCGCGGGGATGGGCAGCACCGTGGTGATGATGGAGGCCAGCAGGAACAGCAGTACGAACCACGGGAAGATCTTCTTGATGTCCACCTGGGCGCCGCCCTGCTTCCCCTCCCGGCGGGTCCGCAGCAGGGCCAGCACCAGGGTGATGGGGATGATGGCCAGGGTCCGGGTCATCTTCACGATGGCGGCGGTGTCCAGGGTGTTGGCGCCGGGGTGCATCCCGTCCCAGGCGGCGGCCGCCGCGGTGACGGAGGAGGTGTCGTTCACCGCCGTGCCGGCGAAGAGGCCGAAGCCCTCGTTGGAGAGGCCCAGCACACCGCCCAGGGTGGGGAAGATCAGGGCGGCGATGACGTTGAACAGGAAGATGACGGAGATGGCCTGGGCGATCTCCTCGTCATCCGCGCCGATGACCGGGGCCGTGGCGGCGATGGCGCTGCCGCCGCAGATGGAGGAGCCCACGCCGATGAGGGTGGAGATGTTGGCGTCCATGTGGAGGGCCTTGTAGAGGACGAAGGCCACGATCAGGCTGGTGGCGATGGTGGAGATGATGATGGGCAGGGACTGCCCGCCCACCTGGAGCACGCTGCCCAGGTTCATGCCGAAGCCCAGCAGCACCACCGCCAGCTGCAAAATTTTCTTGGAGGTGTAGGTGATGCCGGATTTGGCGGCCTTCTGGTCCTTCCAGAACAGGGCGATGACCATGCCGATGAGGATGGCGAACACCGGGCCGCCCACCACCTCGAACCGCTGGCCCAGCAGCCAGGCGGGCACGGCGATCACCAGGCAGACCAGGATGCCCAGGGCGTTCTTTTTGACAAATTCCATGATGTGATTCCTTTCTCTATGACAGTCGGGGATGTATCATACCATGGCGTAAAGGATTTGTCAAAGAAAACCGGGGCGGACAGGCCGCCCCGGTCATTTCGGGTCTATCAGGTGTATCAGGAAAGGGGGATCTCTGTGTCTCCCCACAGCAGGTGGTCCGTCTGGGTCAGGTCCACGGGCCGTGTAAAGAAGCCGCTCTGCTCCGCCCAGCCGGCGCCGCCCCCGCCGAAGCTGTTGGCGATCTCCACCCGGGTCCCGTCCCGCAGGACCAGGACCAGTTCGGCGCTGGGGGTGACCATGTCGGAAAACTTCAGCGCCTCTCCGTCATCGCTCGTCACAAGGGCATCTCCGCCGCTGCTTTCCGCCTCCCAGGTTGCCTGGGCGGTATCTTCATCATAGTGATAGCCCAACCGGAGCCCAAGGGGGGAGAGCTCCAAATCGTCCAGGGTCAATGTGCCGTAAGGCGACTGTGTCGTGATGCCAGTGACATCCACCGCCAGCAGACCTTCTTCCGCCAATCCGCTGGAGAGCGTGAAATCAAAGTCCCCGGAGAAGATTTCCGTGTATTCCTTCGTCTCCGACTGCTTCCAGAGGCCCGGGATGTGGAGGACCTTCCCCTCCAAGTCCCCATCCGCCAGGATGGAGAGCGCCACCCGGATCACGTTGTCCGTGGGATCGTCGTCCTCCAGCCAGGTGGGTTCCATGGAATAGGAGAAGTCCACATCGCTGCCGTCTATCTCCCGCAGCTCCAGCCACTCCCCGTTTACAATCTCTGCATCGAAGAGCTGGTATGTTCCCTGTTCCCCGTCCAGAGCCGGCAGGACCGTGCCCTCCGGGGCCTGGATCTCCAGCATCAGGTAGAATACCCCGTCAGCGCCGAAGGCCGCCTGCGGCGTTATCACAGCGCCATTGGAGGAGACCGCCCCCGGCAGATTGCCGCTGAGGGTGTCCACCACTGCCTGCTCTGACGAAGTCAGGCCGCCGAAAAAGCCATCCCACAGGGACACGGTGGCGGCTGCCGCCGTGCCAACCAGCAGCACCGCCGCCAAAATCGCAGCCGCGCTCCGCTTCATCCAGGGGCCTCTGCCCCGCAGCTTTGCCGGTTCCGCCCGCTTTGCCAGCAGGGCGTCCGCCAGGGCGGACTTCCCCGCCTCTGTGAACCGCACCCGGTTCAACTCACTCTGATAAACATTCCTGTCCATAAGCGCCTCCCAGCGTTTTCCGCAA
>CAMMCS010000067.1 GCA_946494635.1 uncultured Oscillibacter sp.
AGAAGCGGGCGTCGTGCTCCACGAACAGCAGCGTGGGCCGGCAGGCCAGCAGCAGATCCTCCACCTGCATCCGGGAGATGACGTCGATAAAGTTCAGCGGCTCATCCCACACATACAGGTGCGCCTGCTCGCAGAGGCTGGCGGCCAGCAGCACCTTTTTCTTCTGGCCGCTGCTGTAGTCCTCCAGGTTTCTCTCAAACTGTTCCCGGGGGAAATCCAGCTTCCGCAAGATGGTCCGGAACCGGCTGCCGTCCAGCCCCCGGCTTCGGACAAACTCCGTCAGGCTGCCCCGCAGATGGTCTGTGTTCTGGCTGACATAGGAGATCGCCAGGCCGCTCATGGTCTCCACGGTCCCGCTGTGGGGGATGTCCTCCCCCAGCAGCAGCTTCAGCAGGCTGGACTTGCCGCACCCGTTTCCTCCCTGCAGGGCAATCCGCTCCCCCGCCAGGATCTCGAAGCGCACGTCCCCGCAGACCGGGTGATCCCCGTAGCAGATGGCCACGTCCCGGAACTCCGCCAGCCGCGTTCCCGGCCGGCAGGGCAGCGGCGTCACCGCCAGGGCCTCCTGCCGCTCCAGATTCCGCAGCAGCTGCCGCTTTTCCTCCACCGCCTCCTCCCGGCGGCGCTGGAGCGTCTTGGACCTCTGCATCAGCTTGGCGGCCTTGTGGCCCACAAAGCCACGGTCCGCCGCCTTGGCGCCGGTTTTGTCCACACCGAACTTCCCCTTTTCCGTCCGGTCTGACCAGGCGGAGGCCCGCCGGGCGGACTCCGTCAGCCGTCCGATGTCCTTCTGCAGCTTTTCCTGCCTGGCCAGCTCAAAGGCGTCCTGCCGCCGGCGGTTCTCCCACCAGGAGGAGAAATTTCCCCTCTGGATCTCGATGTCGGTGCGGTTGATGGCCAGGATGTGATCCACGCACTGGTCCAGGAACGCCCGGTCATGGGAGACCAGCAGGAAGCCCCGCTTCCGGGCCAGATAGCTCCCCAGCTTCCGCCGCCCCTCCAGGTCCAGGTGGTTGGTGGGCTCGTCAATCAGCAGGAAGGCGTTCTCCTTCAAAAACATGGCCGCCAGCAGCACCTTGGTCCGCTCCCCGTTGGAGAGCTGGCCGAAGGGCCGCTCCAGGGCATCCTCCGCCAGATCCAGAAGCCCCAGCTCCCGCTGGATCTCCCAGTCCTCCGCCTCCGGGGCGATCTCCCGCACCACCTCCAGGCCCGTCCGGGACAGATCCGCCACCTCATAGGGAAAGTACTCAAACGCCACGGAAGCGGAGATGGTGCCGCTGTAGGGGTACTTCCCCTGGAGCAGCCGCAGGAAGGTGGTCTTTCCCCGGCCGTTCCGCCCGGTGAAGCCCAGCTTCCAGTCCGTGTCGATCTGGAAGCTCACATGGTCAAAGATGAGCTCCGGGCTTCCCTCATATCCAAACGTCAGATTCGAGACGTCAATCATCGACATATCGCATTCCTCCTTTGCGCAGGCCCCATGCGCAGCAGGCTGCAGCAAATCCTGTACGCATGGGTGCCTGGTTCGTCGTTTCCGGCCAGCCATGCCCACGCACAGCAAAAAACGGCCGCGGGAGAGCAGACCTCTCCCGCGGCCGGACATACGGCATCCGCCCCTTCGCCGGGGCCATGCAATATCCGGGTGCGTTCAGCGGCCTGTCTTCCCTGTGATGGCATGGAGAAACCGGCGGCATCCCCGCCGCGTCAAACCTCTATGCCAAAACATGAAAGTCAGATCCGCATTTTCACACCCCTCCGCTCATCCATCAATTTTAGGTATCCTAGCATACTTCTGCCGGAATTGCAACCCCTACTTTCCCTCTTTTGGGAACGTCAGGGTGAAAGTGCTTCCGTGGCCCGGCTCACTGCGGAGCTCCACCCGTGCCCCCAGATAGGCGGCCCCGTGCTTGACAATGGACAGCCCCAGCCCGGTACCGCCGGAGGAGTGGCTCTTGTCCACCCGGTAAAACCGCTCAAATACCCGGCTCTGGGCCTCCCGCGGGATGCCGATGCCGGTATCCGTCACCGTGACCCTGGCGCCGGCAGGCAGATCCTCCACCGTGACCGTGACACTGCCTCCCTCCCGGTTATACGCGATTGCGTTGTCGCAGAGGTTGTAGAGGATCTCCTCGGCGATCTGGGGCACTCCCTGGATCACAGCCGTTCCACCCCTGAGCTGCGTGGTCACCTGCTTCCGCTGGGCCGCCGGCGCCAGCTGGTCCAGCACAGCCCCGGCCAGGGCATGGAGGTCGATGGGCTCCCACTGGCCCATGCCGCCGCCCTCATCCAGGCGGGAGAGCTTGATGATGTCGTTCACCAGCCCGATGAGCCGCTCGGTCTCCCGGTGGATGTTCCCGGCGAAGTGGGGGATGTCCTCCGGCTTCACCAGGCCGTTTCGCAGAATCTCCGCCGTTCCCAGGATGGAGGTCAGGGGCGTTTTCAGCTCGTGGGACACGTTGGCGGTGAACTCCCGCCGCAGCCGCTCCCGCTGTTCCTTCTCCGTCACATCCAGAATTACAATCACGGCGCCCGCCACCTGGCCGTCCTGCTCCACAGGGCTGGCGATGATCTGGCGGCAGTCGTCATCCTGCTCCAGCAGCTGCTCCCACCGGCGGCCGGACAGCGCCTCCTCCACACAGCGGCGGAACCCCGTCTCCCGGTTCAGGGCGTAGACGCTCTCACCCTCCTCCGCAGGGGGCTGGGCATACAGAAGCCGCAGCACCGCGGAGTTGTAGGAGAGGACGCGGGTCTCCTGGTCGATGACCAGGAAGCCCTCGCTCATGTTCTCCATCAGGGCTTCAAATTCCTCCTGCCGGCGCTTCAGATCCAGCATCTGACGCCGGATCTGCCGCTGCTGGCCCCGGAGCTTGGCGAACAGCGGGGCCAGCTCCTCGTAGGGCTCCGCCGCTTCGCCGTCATTCAGGTCTATGGCATTGATGGGCTCCACCAGCTGCCGGGACACCCGGGAGGCCAGCACCATGGCCAGCACAAAGGCCAGCACCATCATCAGGGCCACCGGCTGCAGGGCCTGCAGCACCAGCATCCACACGGAATACTGGCTGTTGGACACCCGCACCACAGACCCGTCCTCCAGCCTCCTGGCGGCGTAGATGGTCTCCTGGGAGAGGGTGTCCGAATAGCGGACCGCCTCTCCGCTGCCCCCGGTCAGCGCCTCGCGGATTTCCTCCCGGTCCGCATGGTTTTCCAGCTCAGCCGGATCCTCCTGGCTGTCAAAGAGCACCATGCCGTCCTGGTCCACCCAGGTCACCCGGTAACTGTCCGGCAGATCCTCCGTCAGGTAATCCGCGCCGGTCTCCTCCACGCCGTGGGCGATGTACTCCGTCAGGTTCTCCAACTCATGGGCCACCCGATCCTGGAAATAGCCGTGGAGCACCCCCACAATCAGCACCAGGCTGGCCAGCAGCACAACCAGGGACACGCCCAGAATCGAGCGAAATATCCGTTTTGTCATACCCGCCGCGGCCTCCCGTCAATCCACAGGGCTGATCTTGTAGCCGTAGCCCCGGACCGTCTCGATATAGGCCCCGGCCTCCCCCAGCTTCTGCCGCAGGGTCCGCACATGGACGTCCACCGTGCGGCTCTCCCCGGTAAAGGCATAGCCCCAGACATTTTCGATCAGCTGCTCCCGGGAGAGCACCTGCCCCGGGTTCCGCAGCAGCAGGCACAGCACCTCAAACTCCTTCTGGGTCAGGGTGGTCTCCTGGCCCCGGACCCGGACGATGTGCTGGCCCGGATCCACCTCCAGGATCCCGCAGCGGAGGATGCCGTTCTCCGTCTCCGTCCGCCGCAGCAGCGCCCGGATGCGGGAGAGCAGCTCCATCATGCCGAAGGGCTTGGCCACATAGTCGTCGGCGCCGCCGTCCAGGCCCACCACCTTGTCGTACTCCGTTCCCTTGGCTGTCAGCATGATCACCGGCAGCTTGGCGGTGCGGGGCGTGGCGCGCAGCTTTTTCAGGACGCTGAGCCCGTCCTCCTCCGGCAGCATGATATCCAGCAGCACCAGGGCGGGCAGCTGCTCCCCCACCGCCTGCCAGAACTGGGAGGGCAGCGGAAACCCCCGGGCCTCCATGCCCTGGCTGTTGAGCGTGTAGATTACAAAATCCCGGATACTGTCGTCATCCTCCAGCAGATAAATCACAGTCATCCCTCCAAATTTGGTCTCTCCGCCCCACTGGAAAGGCGAAGGGGCGGGCCATGCGCTTTTCAGATCAGCTGCTGCTCGTTGATCATCAGCTTGAACTGCAGGCCCAGCTTCTCCGCCGCTTTCCGGCAGAGGATCATCCGTTCCATAAAAATCTCAAAATACTCCATCACGGAGCCGAACTTTGTGTCCACCGAGAGCTTCAGCTTGATGAGCGTGTGCTCCTCGTTGATCTTCAGCCTGGACTTCTTCACCGAGTAGTTCACCCGGTCGTGAATGTCAAAGCTGGCGATGTCCTGGTTCCGCACCCGGCTGCGGCGGACATCGGACTTGTCCGCCAGGATCAGGGCTGCCGCCACGGCGTTCACCGGCACGCCGGTCCCCTCGTCGTGGTTGCCGATGGCGGTGACGATGGTGGCGATCTCCTCCGGCGGGCAGTCCATGTTGTCCAGGATCCGGAAGGCCATCACCGCGCCGGACTGGGAGTGATCGACGCGGTTCACCAGATTCCCGATGTCGTGGAGAAAACCGGCGATCTTCACCAGTTCCACGGTCCGCTCCGGATACCCCAGGGTAGAGAGAATGTAGGCCGCGTTCTCCGCCACCATCGTCACATGGGCGAAGCTGTGCTCCGTGTAGCCCAGGGCGGACAGGGACTCATCAGCCCGCTGGATATAGGTCCGGACTGCCGGGTTGTTTCTCACGTCCTCATAGGTGAGCATGGCGGTTCACTCCCCAAATTGGTATGGGCGCCCCCGGCGCCGGATAGGGCGCGACCGCCGCAAAGCGGCGGTGCATGGTGCGGCAGGCGGGCTGCCTCAGTTGTTGGAGGGGTGCACGCCTGTGATGGCGTACTCCACCCACTCGGCCACGTTGGTGGCGTGGTCGCCGATCCGCTCCAGGTACTTGGCCACCATAATCAGGTCCAGCCACAGCTCGCCGGAGGCGGCGTCCTTGGCGATCATCTCAATCAGCTCCGCCTTCACCTGGTTGAACAGTTCGTCCACCTGGTCGTCCTCCCGGCAGACCTCCCGGGCCAGCTCCAGATCCCGCTTCACGAAGGAGTCCACACTGTCCGTCACCATGCGGATCACAGCCTCCGCCATCTCCTGGATCCGCTGGCGGCCGGTACCCTCGGGAATCCGCACGAACCGGGTCAGCTCCGCGATGTCCGCCGCCTGGTCGCCGATCCGCTCCAGGTCGGAGATCATCTTCAGGGCAGAGGAGACCTCCCGCAGGTCCTTGGCCACAGGCTGCTGCTGCAGCAGCAGCTTCAGGCACAGCGTTTCGACCTCCCGCTCCTTCTCATCGATCTCCCGCTCTGCGTCCTCCGCCGCCTGGGCCAGGGTCTCGTCCCCGTTCATCAGGGCCTTTGCCGCGGCGGAGATGGCGTCCTCGCACAGGGCGCCTATCTGAATCATTTCCACATGCAGCCGCTCCAGCTGCTCACTGAATCTGTTTCTCACCTTGGATCCTCCTTCGCCTTAGCCGAACCGGCCGGTAATATAGTCTTCGGTGCGCTTGTCCGTGGGGGTGGAGAACAAGGTCTCCGTCTTGCCGAACTCCACCAGGTCTCCCAGCAGGAAGAAGGCCGTGTTGTCAGAGACGCGGGCGGCCTGCTGCATGTTGTGGGTCACCATGATAATAGTATATTTGTTTTTCAGCTCCACTGCAAGATCTTCGATCTTGGCGGTGGAGATGGGATCCAGGGCGGAGGTGGATTCGTCCATCAGCAGCACATCGGGCTCCACAGCCAGGGCCCGGGCAATGCACAGCCGCTGCTGCTGTCCGCCGGAGAGGCCCAGGGCGCTCTTCTTCAGCCGGTCCTTTACCTCGTCCCAGATCGCGGCGGAGCGGAGGGAGCTCTCCACGATCTCGTCCAGCTTGGCCCTTGCGCGGATCCCATGGGTGCGGGGGCCGTAGGCCACATTGTCATAGATGCTCATGGGGAAGGGGTTGGGCTTCTGGAACACCATGCCGATCTGCTTGCGCAGCCAGGTCACGTTCACGCTGGAATCGTAGATCTCCTGGCCCCGGTACTGGATCGACCCGGTGATCTTGACGCCCTCCACCAGGTCGTTCATCCGGTCCAGGGTCTTGAGGAACGTGGACTTGCCGCAGCCGGAGGGCCCGATCAGGGCGGTGATCTCGTGCTCCGGAATACTGATATTCACATCATGCAGGGCATGGTGGGTGCCGTACCACAGGTTCAGGTCTTTTACATCAATAATGGTGGACATTGATCTCTCTCCTATTATTTTCTCTTCAGTTTCCGGCCCACCAGGCTGGCAGACAGGTTGATCACCAGCGTCAGCAGCATCAAAATCGCGGCAATGGCAAATGCCACGTCAAATTCCGCCCGCTCCCGGGCATACACATACAGGGCCACTGTCAGGCTGGCGCCGGAGGAGTGGATAAAGTTGCCGAAGGAGCTGAAGAAGCTGTTCATGCTCATGCCCATGCCGGCGGTAAACAGCAGCGCCGCGCTCTCGCCCACGATCCGGCCGACAGCCAGGATGCAGCCGGTGACGATGCCGTCAATGGAGGAGGGGAGCACCACGGTGCGGATCATGTGCCACTTGCCGGCACCCAGGCCCAGAGAGGCCTCCCGATAGGATTCCGGCACGGTCTTCAGGGATTCCTGGGTGGTGCGGATGATGGTGGGGATGGTGGCGATCACCAGGGTCAGGGAGCCGGCCAGCAGGGACGCCTGAAGTCCCAGCAGCTCACAGAAGAACAGCATGCCCACAAGGCCGAAGATGATGGAGGGGATGCCGGTCAGGGTCTCCGTGGCAAACTCAATGGCGGCCACCAGCTTCTTGTTCCGGGCGTACTCCGTCAGATATACGGCAGCGCCCACACCCAGGGGCAGAATGATAATCAGCGTCACCACCACGATATAGATGGTGTTGGTGATGTTGGGCAGAATGCCGATGGTGTCGTTGATATAGCTGGGCGCCGTGCTGAGGAAGTCCCAGGTGATATGGGGCAGGCCCCGGACAAAGATATAGCCGATAATGAAGACCAGCAGGGCGCAGGTCAGGCCCGCGCAGAAATACAGCAGGAATCGCAGGACCCGGTCATAGGCCCGGCGCCGGCCGGAGAGGGGCTGCATGACGATTTTTTTCTCTTCCATAGCAGTATATCACCCCTTCTTCCGCTTGAGAAGCGTGTTGAGCGCAACGTTGATGATCATGATGAAGATGAACAGCACCAGCGCGATGGAATACAGCGCCTGCCGCTGCAGGCCGGAGGCATAGGCCATCTCGCTGGCCACGGCGGTGGTCAGGAACCGGACGCTGGAAAAGAGGGAGGGCATGTTGGCCACATTGCCCGCCACCATGATGATCGCCATGGCCTCGCCGATGGCGCGGCCGATGCCCAGCACCACTGCCGCGGCAATGCCGCTGGAGGCGGCGGGCACGCTGACCCGGAACACCGTCTCGATGTGGGTGGCGCCCAGGGCCAGGCTGGCCTCCTCATACTCCCGGGGAACCGCGTTCAGGGCAGTCTCTGACACGGAGATGATGGAGGGCAGGATCATGATGGCCAGCACGATGATGGCGCAGAACAGGCTGGCGCCGTCCGGCAGGTTGAAGGCCCTGCGCACGGCGGGCACCAGCACCATCATGCCGATCAGGCCGTACACCACGGAGGGGATGCCCGCCAGCAGATCCACCGCCGGCCGGACCACGGCCGCCAGCCTGGGCGAGGCCACCTTGGACAGGAACACCGCCGTCATAAAGCCCACCGGCACGCCGATCAGGATGGCGCCGCAGGTGCCGTAAATAGACGTGAGGATAAAGGGGAGGATCCCGAACTTGGGCTCCGCTGCGGTGGAGGCCCACTCAGTGCCGAACAGGAAGTCCACCAGGCCGATCTCCCGGATCGCGGGCAGTCCTGAAATAATCAGATAGATGCTGATGAAGAGCACAAACACGATGGCAATGAATCCGCAGATAAAGAACAGCAGATTCATGATCAGCTCCATCGGTCGGATTTTTTTGTTCGTGGCATTCATGGTAAATACCGGCCTTTCTCAAATGGGTCCGATCATGCCGAGCGCCCCCTGGAATCCCAAGGGGCGTTTTGGCAGTCATGTGAAGGATGGTGGATTGGCTCAGGCCACAGGCACAGCGCCGGCGCCGGCGATCAGGTCAGAGGCATCCGCAGAGGTGGCCCAGTCCACGAACGCCTGGGCGGCGTCGGACAGGGGGGTGGACTCGTTGATGATGAAGTTGAAGTTGCGCTGGATGGCATAGCTGCCGTCCAGGACGGTCTCCTCAGAGGGAGCCACGCCGCCCACGGTCAGGATCTTGACGGTGTCATCGCCGGTGACGGCAGACAGGGAGGCATAGCCGATGGCGTTGGGGTTGGCCGCCACACCGGCAACCACCTCGCCGGTGGAGGTGTACTCGTTCTGATACACGCAGGTGTCCTCGGTGCCGGTGATGGACTCGAAGCCGTCCCGGGTGCCGGAACCGGCCTCACGGCCCATGAACACGACCTGGGCATCGTTGCCGCCCACCTCGGACCAGTTGGCGGTGGCGCCGGTGGCCAGAGCGGCGATCTGCTCCAGGCTCAGGTCAGAGACGGGGTTCTCGGGGTTTACGATGATGGCGATGCCGTCCTTGGCGACGGTGATCTGCTCCACGCCGGTCTCCTCCGCCTTCAGGTCGCGGGAGGCCAGGCCGATGTCACAGCTGCCCTCCTGAGCGCCGGTGACGCCAGCGCCGGAACCGGAGCCGGTGTAGTTGACGGTGATGCCGGGCTGGACTTCCTTGAAGGCCTCGATCAGGGTGCCCATCACATCTTCCATGGAGGTGGAGCCGTTGGTGTTGACGGTGCCGGTCAGCTCGGTGACCTCTTCCTCGCCCGTGTCGGCGGTGCTGTCGCCGGCAGGCTCCTCCGTGGTGGTGTCATTGCCGCCGCAGGCCGCCAGAGACAGCGCCATGGCCAGAGTCAGCAAAAGCGCAAATACCTTTTTCATCTGAAGCTTACTCCTTTTCAAATTCAATGTCTGTGCCTTAGGTACGCACCTAGTATAAACAGCCAGACGTAAAATCTGACACCAAGGCCCTGTAAACTCTGTGTAAAATCCCGTATTTTTTTGGATCATCCGTCAAAAACTAAGAGTTTTTTTAGATACTTCGCCCCGCTCTCTCCGGTTCGCCGGGAGATCTGTAGCTGCCCGGATGCCCTCCCCGCCCGATGTCGCAGCCTCAAGCCGACAAGTCCCGATTCTTTTGCGTATTCCGTTCCCCGCCAAGGCGCGGATACACCCGGTGTGAAGGCAATCCAAAGAACACAAAACAGGATAGGGGCAGCAAGAGCATCGGCACCGCAAAGGAACATGACATCTACGGATGGGAAATCGGCAAAAATAAAGAAGACACGCTGTGCAGCGTGTCTTCTCTTTTGGAGGTGACACCCGGATTTGAACCGGGGAATCAGGGTTTTGCAGACCCTTGC
>CAMMCS010000068.1 GCA_946494635.1 uncultured Oscillibacter sp.
TCAAGAACATGATCACCGGCGCTGCTCAGATGGACGGTGCCATCCTGGTCATCGCTGCTACCGACGGCCCCATGGCTCAGACTCGTGAGCACATCCTGCTGGCCCGTCAGGTGGGCGTGCCCGCCATCGTCGTGTTCCTGAACAAGTGCGATCAGGTGGACGATCCCGAGCTGCTGGAGCTGGTGGAGATGGAGGTCCGCGAGCTGCTCTCCAAGTATGAGTTCCCCGGCGACGACATTCCCATCATCAAGGGCTCCGCTCTGAACGCCCTGATCTCCGAGTCCACGGATCCCAACGCTCCCGAGTTCGCCTGCATCAAGGAGCTGATGGACGCTGTTGACGACTATATCCCCACTCCCGCCCGTAACGACGACCTGCCCTTCCTGATGCCTGTGGAGGACGTGTTCACCATCTCCGGCCGCGGCACCGTGGCTACCGGCCGTGTGGAGCGTGGCGTGCTGAAGCTGAGCGAGGAAGTCGAGATCGTCGGCCTGAGCGACGAGAAGAAGAAGACCGTCGTTACCGGCATCGAGATGTTCCACAAGCTGCTGGATTACGCTGAGGCCGGCGACAACATCGGCGCCCTGCTGCGTGGCGTTGACCGCAACGGCATCGAGCGCGGCCAGGTTCTGGCGAAGCCCGGTTCCATTCACCCCCACACCAAGTTCAAGGGCCAGGTTTACGTTCTGACCAAGGACGAGGGCGGCCGTCACACCCCCTTCTTCAACAACTATCGTCCTCAGTTCTATTTCCGTACCACCGACGTCACCGGCGTCATCTCCCTGCCCGAGGGCACTGAGATGTGCATGCCCGGCGATAACGTGGAGATGAGCGTGGAGCTGATCACCCCCATCGCCATTGAGAAGGGCCTGCGTTTCGCTATCCGTGAGGGTGGCCGTACCGTGGGTTCCGGCGCTGTCACCGACATCATCGCTGACTGATTCTCTCAAAACAACGAAAAGGACTGCCGCAAAGCGGCAGTCCTTTTTTCCGTTCCCGCCGGGCCGCCTTCGGCAGAGCGGTCAGCCCTCCTCAGCCGGATAGACCAGGGTCTCCTGGAACCCGTCGGCTCCGGCACAGAGGATATCCCCGGCCACCGGCTGCCCCTCGCAGACATAGAGATTGGCCTGAACGCCCTCCGCCCGGCCGGGGTAGTTGGTGACGGTGTAGGTGTAGCGGGCCACCTGCATGCCGCAGCACGCAGACAGGTCGAAGCCCTGGGAATCCTGCAGCTCGTTGTAGGTGAGGTAGGGCTCCTCCAGCTTCTCCGGCAGCAGGAACTGCAGCGTTTCCACCGGTTCCGGCTCGACCTGCCAGCCAAGGGACTCCAGGTACGCCACACGGTCCTCGTTGGTGGTCAGCTGCCATTGGGCTGCCTGGCCGTCATCAGAACGCCCCATCAGCAGCAGGACGACAGCCAGCAGCACGCCGGCCAGAATGACGGCCAGCGCCGCTTTTGCTCGTTTGGAGATGCGCGCGGTCCAAATCAACATATCAGATCCCTCCTGCATCTTCCTATTCATTTTTTCCGGAAACTATGATAAGATCATACAGAAGAAATCAGAAATGGCAGGTGGAGCATGGAACGGCAGCGACTGGACAAGGTCATCGCCTCCAGCGGAAAATTTTCGCGCCGGGAGGTCAAACAGCTGGTGCGGCAGGGGCGGATCCTGGTGGATGGGGCACCCGCCTGTTCCGGTGAGGAGAAGGTGGACCCGGAGGCAGCGGAGATCCTGGTGGACGGAGAGCGCCTCTGCTATCGCCGCTATACCTGGGTGATGCTGAATAAGCCTGCCGGCGTGCTCTCCGCCACGGAGGACGGCCGGGGGAAAACCGTGCTGGATCTGCTGCCGGAGGAGCTCCGCCGGCAAAGCCTTTTTCCCGTTGGCCGCCTGGACAAGGACACGGAGGGCCTGCTGCTGCTGACCAACGAGGGGCGGCTTGCCCACGACCTGCTCTCTCCCAGGCATCATGTGGACAAGGTGTACTACGCCCGGACATCCGGCTGCCTGACAGAGGAGGACCGCAGGGCCTTTGCCGGGGGAATGACCCTGGGGGACGGGCTTCAATGCCTGCCTGCCGGGCTGGAGATCCTCTCCGCCGGGACAGAGGGCAGCGAGGCCCTGGTCACCCTGCGGGAGGGAAAGTTCCACCAGGTGAAGCGGATGCTGGCCGCCCGGGGAAAACCGGTTTTGTATCTGAAACGGCTGCGCATGGGCAATTTGACGCTGGATTCTGCCCTGGGGCCCGGCGAGTACCGGTATTTAACAGAAGAGGAGCGGAGCATTCTCCAGAATTTGGAAAACAAGACTGACGAAATTCAAATGTTGCCCAAAAAAGGAAGGGATTTTTGTTGAAAAAAGAAAAAATATCTTGCGTTTTGGGAAAAATGACGATATAATATATGCATTGACAAATTGCACAACGCCCCCATGCGTAATTTTGAGGAGGAGGAGCGGCCATGTCTGGAAGAATTTTTCAAAATGTGGTGTTGCAGCTCAAGGAGAATACGGACCGGACTGTTGGTGTGATTGACGGGGAGGGCGTCGTCATTGCGTGCAGTGAATTGGCGATGATCGGCCAGCGCTGGGCGGAGCATGTCCCGGTGATCAATGCTGCCGGCGGCGCCATTGTCACGTCGGAGGGGAAGACCTTCAAGGCCCTCAACGGCTGGGGAGCGCAGTTTGACTACGCGGCCTTTGCCTTTGGCGACAATGACATCAGCCGCACCGTCTGTGCCATGGCCACAGTGGCCTTGAACGCTGCCAAGGCCTATTATGAGGAAAAGCATGACCGGGGGACGTTCGTCAAGGATATCATCTCCGACAACATCATGCTGGGGGATATTTACGTCCGCGCCAAGGAGCTGCGGGTGACTGCGGATGTGCCGCGGGGCGTGTTTGTGGTGCGGCCCCTGAAGAAGGGGGAGTCTGTTCCCACCGATGTGATCCAGTCCCTGTTTCCGGACCGGCAGAACGACTTTGTCCTCAGCGTCGGCGAGGGGGATGTGGTGCTGATCCGCCAGGTACCTGACGGCACCGGCATCAAGGAACTCAACAAGATTGCATCCTCTATGGAAGAAGCCCTGCGCTCCGGCGGGGAGCCGACGGTGGTAGTGGGGATCGGAACCGTAGCTACCCACCTGCGGGACCTGGCCAAGAGCTATAAGGAGGCCCAGATCGCCATTGAGGTGGGCAAGGTCTTCGACACGGAGAAGTATGTCATCAACTATGAGAACCTGGGGATCGGGCGCCTGATCTATCAGCTGCCCACCACGCTCTGCGAGATGTTCCTGCAGGAGGTATTCAAGAAGAATCCCATCGACGCCCTGGACAAGGAGACCCTGTTTACCATCCACAAGTTCTTTGAGAACAACCTGAACGTGTCCGAGACAGCCCGGAAGCTGTTCGTCCACCGGAATACCCTGGTGTACCGGCTGGAGAAGATCAAGAAGCTGACGGGGCTGGACCTGCGGGAGTTCGACGACGCCATCACCTTCAAGGTGGCCCTGATGGTCAAGAAGTACCTGACCAGCCGGGGGATTGACTCCTGAAATACATTTGCATTGCGCCCCGACCGGCTTCCCGGCCGGGGCGCTTTTTGCCGTCTGCGGACCCCGGGATGAGATCTTCTGAAGATTTGCAAAAGACCGTTGCAAAGCGGCGGAAAACCCGGTATAATGGGATGCAATGATGAATTATGTCGACCTGGCGGGGAACAATTCTGCCGCGCCCGGCGTGTATTACATAAGGACAACAGGAAATTCAGGCGAGGTGTGGGCATGATCCGGTTGAAAGATGTAGAGATGGAGTACGACAATGGGACAAAGGCCATCCAGGGGATCACCCTGAGCATTGAGGATGGGGAATTTGTGTTTTTGGTGGGGCCTTCGGGCTCCGGCAAGTCCACCATCATCAAACTGCTGACTGGGGAGGTGGAGCCCTGTGCCGGCCGCATTATGATCAACGGCTTTTCTGTAAGCAACATCTCGGAAAGGCAGATCCCCCTGATGCGCCGGACCCTGGGGGTCATTTTCCAGGACTTTCGGCTGATTGAGAAGAAAACAGTCTATGAGAATCTGGACTTTGTCATGCGGGCGGTGGGGGCCAGCCCCAAGGAGATCCGCAAGCGGATTCCCTATGTACTGGATCTGGTGGGGCTGGGGAAGAAGGCGGACAGCTATCCTACGGAGCTCTCCGGCGGTGAGCAGCAGCGGGTCGCCATTGCCCGGGCCTTGGTCAACAATCCGAAAACCATCATCGCGGATGAGCCCACCGGCAACCTGGATCCGGAGCGGTCCCTGGAACTGATGAGCCTGCTGGTGAAGATCAACCAGCTGGGCACCACCGTGGTGGTGGTGACCCATGAAAAGGATCTGGTGAATCGCTTCGGGAAACGGGTGATCACCATTGATTCCGGGCATGTGATCAACGACAGCGTCGGCGGCTATGTGGGAGGACACATTCATGGCTAAACACGATTTCGGCTATTTTTTTCACGAGGGCGTCAGCAATATGTTCAGCCATGGGTTCATGTCCTTCGCGGCCATCGGCATTACGGTGGCCTGCCTGCTGATTATGGGCACCTTCACCCTGGTGGCGGTCAACGCCAACGAACTGCTGGTGACCCTGGAACAGGAGAATGAGATCCTGGCCTATGTGGACGACAGCTATACCGAAACCCAGGCCCGGGCGCTGCAGTCCCAGCTGGAGGCCGTCCCCAACGTGGCCTCCGCAACCTTCATTTCCAATGACGAGGCCATGGAGTCGTTCAAGGACGAGTATCCGGACGAGGAGCTGTTCCAGGACCTGGATCCGGAGATCCTGGAGGACCGGTACGCCATCAAGCTGGTGGACCTGGAACAGCAGAGCGAGACGGTGGAGGCGGTGCAGGCCATCACTGGGATCTCAGATGTCAGCCACTACGAGGAGATCGCCGGTGGCTTTGTCACTGTGCGGAATGTGGCCACGGTGGTCTGCGTGGCGCTGATCGCCATTTTGTTCGTGGTGTCGGTGTTTATCATCTCCAACACCATCAAGCTCACCACCTTTGACCGGCGGGAGGAAATCGCCATCATGCGGATGGTGGGCGCCACCAACGGCTTCATCCGCTGGCCGTTTGTGTACGAGGGCTTTATGCTGGGCCTGCTGGGCGCGGTGATCGCCTTCTTCCTCCAGTGGGCGCTGTACGCGGCGGTGGCCCGGGGTGTGGCCACCAATGACACGCTGCAGCTGATCCGGGTCATTCCCTTCTCTCAGCTCTGGGCGCCCGTGGCGGCGGTGTTCGTTCTGGCAGGCATTGTCATCGGCGTGGGGGGCAGCCTCTCCGCCATCCGGAAATTCCTGCAGGTTTGAGGTGACATCTATGAAAAAGAAAGCAGGAAAGAGACTCCATCACCTCTGCCGCTCCCTGTTTGCGGCGGCGCTGGTGCTGGCGCTGGCCGGCGCCGATCTGCTCCCGGCTGCGGCTGTCACCTGGGCGGATGTGAATGAGCTGAAGGACGAAGCCAACAGTCTGGATGCGGAAAAGAAGGAGCTGGAGGCGCAGCTGGACGCGCTGGCGGATGACAAAAGCCAGGCGGTGGCCAGGAAGGAGCTGCTGGATCAGCAGATCGCCAATACCGAGGCCCAGATTGCCAACGTCCAGGCCCAGATCGACGAGTACGCAGCCCTGATCACCCAGACGGAGCAGGAGCTGACCGAGGCTGAGGAGCAGGAGGCGGCGCAGTATGAGCTGTTCTGCGACCGGGTCCGGGAGATGGAGAAGCAGGGGGAGGTCAGCTACTGGGCGGTGCTGTTCCGGGCCACCAGCTTTACCGACCTGCTGGGGCGGATGGACGCCGTCAATGAGGTGATGAAGTACGACCAGGGGGTTATCGACGACCTGAAGGCCCTCCAGGCGGAGATCGAGGAGAAGAAGGCCACCCTGGAGACCAGCAAAACGGAGAGCGAGGCCGCGCGGTCGGAGCTGGAGAGCAAGAAGAGCGAACTGGATAGCCAGCGCAGTGAGGCCAACGCCGTCATTCAGGAGCTGACTGCCAACGAAAATGAGACGGAGGCGGTGCTGGCGGATCTGGAGGCGGAGCAGGATGCCCTGTGGGCGGAGGCCCAGCGCCTCAGTGACCAGCTGGTGGCAGAGCAGGCCGCCAACGGCCAGTCCACAGAGTCCAATCCCGGCGGGTACATCTGGCCGGTGGACAGCCGGTATATCACCTCCACCGTGGGCGGCCGGGCGTCCCCCGGCGGCATCGGCTCCACCAACCACAAGGGCACGGACATCGGCCGGGTAGGCTATACCAGTCCCATTTACGCATCCAAGTCCGGGACGGTGATCGTCTCCCAGTACAGCAGCTCTTACGGCAACTATGTGGTCATCTCCCACGGCAGCGGCAACACCACCCTGTACGCCCACATGTCCAGCAGGAAGGTTTCCGTTGGAGAGTACGTCAACCAGGGGGATGTGATCGGAATTACCGGTTCCACCGGCAATTCCACCGGGCCGCACCTCCACTTTGAGGTCACGGAGAACGGCGTCCGGGTAAATCCCCTGAACGACGGCGCGGAGCCTAAGATGGGATATCTCACCGGCTATACCCTTTCAAAAAGCGCATAAACACTGCTCCCGCCCCGTAGGATGGGGCGGGAGTGATGTTTTATGATGGGTATTCTGACCTGGACTGCCCCTGCGGGGGGATTGGCGCACAGACGCGTGCGCCTGGAGGAGCGAAAGATCCTGGGGGCCCGTTTTTTGGAGGCCTCGGTGGCCCGGGGGCCCAAAACCCCGGAGGCAGCGGTGCGGCGGCGGGTGCTGGCAGCTGCCAGAAGGCTGCGGAAGGCCGGCGTCACCCGCGCGGTTCTGCCGGAGGGGTTCGCCTATGGCCCGGAGCTGGAGAGAGGCGGCCTGGCGCCGGTGTCCACCCTGTTCCTGCGGCGGAGCCTGGCGGCGGATTTGGCCCGGAGCGCTCTGGCAGCCAGGGGGGAGCGGGCCGGAGGCCGACTGGCGGCCGCGGGGGACCGGCTCACTGGGGAGATGGCCCGGGCTGTGACGGAGCTGGCCCTCGGAAACCGGTATGTGCTGCTGGATGTGCCCTACGGCGCCGAGGCCCTGGCGGCCCAGCTGCGGCGGGAGTACGGCGTGTCCCTGCTGCTTTCGCCCGCCAGAGAGCAGCTGGAAGAGGCAGACGTGCTGCTGCTGTTCGATCCCCGCCCGGATCTGAAACCGGGCGGCAGCACCGTGCGGCTGTATGAGGAGACGGCGCCGCTTCCGCCGCTGCTGCTGCCTCCGGCCCAGGAGAGCGGCGTCCCCGCCGGCCCCAGCCGCCCGCAGCTGCTGGCGGCGCTGGTGGAGGAGGGGGCGCTCCGCCCGGGGCAGATCGCCATTGGGACGCCGCAGAGGGGAGAGGCTGCCAGCATTTTGAATTTTCTGGAAACAGGCCGGCCCGGCGCTTGACAATCCAGGGCGCAGCCACTATAATACTACACTATGGTATCATAGAATTCGTATGTACAGCGGCGGCCCACAGGGCCGCCGGTGTCAAAAGATAGGAGATGTGCCGCATATGGAAAGAGAGTATAAAATGAGTGCTGCCCGCGAGCAGGAGCTGCGGGAAGAGCTGAACTATCTGAAGACCACCCGGTCCGACGAGGTGGCGGAGCAGATCAAGGTGGCCCGGGGCTTCGGCGACCTGAGTGAGAACAGCGAGTATGACGAGGCCAAGAACGAGCAGGGCAAGCTGTACTCCCGCATTGCCGAGCTGGAGGAGATCCTGCAGCATGTGGTGATCGTGGACGAGAGCAACGCCCCCACCAATGTGGTGACCATCGGCTGCAAGGTGACGGTGGCGGACAAGAACGGCAACACCATGCCCGCCTACAAGATCGTGGGCTCTCAGGAGTCCGACCCTATGAACGGCATCATTTCCGAGGAGTCCCCCTTCGGCAAGGCCCTGATCGGGGCAAAAGAGGGCGACACGGTGACTGTGGACGCACCCAGCGGCGCCATCGTCTATACAATCCAGAAGATCGAGCGGTAAAGGAGGACCCCCATGGCTGAACAGAAGACATCCCAGCAGCCGGAGCAGGAGCTCAGTGAGCAGCGCCGCGTCCGGCGGGAGAAGCTGGCGGCCCTCCAGGCCGCAGGCGAGGATCCCTTCCAGGAGACCCGGTTCGACTGGGACGCCACCTCCGCCCAGATCAAGGAGCACTTTGACGAGATGGAGGGCAAGGCCGTGAAGGTGGCCGGCCGCCTGATGAGCAAGCGGGGCATGGGCAAGGTCAGCTTCTGCGATCTCCAGGACCGGGACGGCCGCATCCAGCTGTACGCCCGCCAGGACGAGATGGACGAGGCGGTCTACAAGAAGTTCAAGAAGTTCGACATCGGCGACATCGTGGGCGTCGAGGGCGAGGTGTTCCGCACCCAGCGGGGCGAGATGAGCGTCCGGGCCAAGAACATCACCCTGCTGAGCAAGGCGCTGCTGCCCCTGCCGGAGAAGTTCCACGGCCTCCAGGACCGGGAGCTCCGCTACCGCCAGCGGTATGTGGACCTGATCGTGAACCCGGAGGTGAAGCGCAACTTCATCATCCGGTCCAGGTTCATCAAGCACGTCCGGGACTTCCTGGATGGGCGGGGCTATATGGAGGTGGAGACGCCGGTGCTGAACACCATCTCCGGCGGCGCCACGGCCCGGCCCTTCATCACCCACCACAACACCCTGGACATCGACATGTATATGCGCATCGCCACGGAGCTGCCCCTGAAGCGGCTGATCGTGGGCGGTCTGGACCGGGTGTATGAGATCGGCCGCATCTTCCGCAACGAGGGCATGGACCCCAAGCACAACCCGGAGTTCACCACCGTGGAGCTGTACCAGGCCTACACGGACTTCAACGGCATGATGGACCTGTTCGAGGATTTGCTGTCCTCCGCTGCTCAGAAGATGCTGGGCACCTATCAGCTGGAGTGGCAGGGGGAGCAGATCGACCTGACCCCCGGCTGGCCCCGCCTGACCATGCACGAGGCCGTGAAGCAGTACACCGGCATCGACTTTATGGCCATCTCCTCTGACGAGGAGGCGGTGGCCGCCGCCAAGGCCATCGGCGTGGAGCTGCCGGAGACGGCGGATCCCACCTGGGGCAACGCCCTGTATGAGACCTTCGACCAGAAGGTGGAGGAGAAGCTGGTGCAGCCCACCTTCATCACCATGCACCCGGTGGACGTGAGCCCCCTGGCCAAGCGGTCCCCCAAGGACCCCCGCCTGACGGAGCGGTTCGAGCTGTTCATCTGCCGCAGTGAGATGGGCAACGCCTTCTCCGAGCTGAACGACCCCATCGACCAGAAGCAGCGCTTCCAGAAGCAGGTGGAGCTGCGGGCCAAGGGCGACAGCGAGGCCGGCATGATGGACGAGGACTATATCAACGCCCTGGAGTACGGCCTGCCGCCCACGGGGGGCCTGGGCATCGGCATCGACCGCTGCGTCATGCTGCTGACCAACTCCGACACCATCCGGGAGGTCATCCTGTTCCCCACGATGAAGCCACTCGATTGAGGACCCGCTGCGGCACAAGGGATTGC